>JAEULV010000099.1 GCA_016793065.1 Hyphomicrobiaceae bacterium | reverse complement strand
GCGATCGACCGGTCAGAGCGCCCGGCGATAGAGTCGGTAGCGCTTGACCGGGTCGCCGGCGGTCATGCGGGCGAGGGCGTTCATCGGCTTGTTGCTTTCCAGCACCCAGGAGAATTCGACCCAGTCGAGTCGATGCTTGCGCGCCTCGACGAGGAAGTCGGAGACCAGCAGCGCCAGCACGCCGACGGCGGCGAGGGAGTTCTGGTGGCGCTTGCGGATGCCCATCAGCGGGATGCGGGCGGAGCGGGCGGTCTGGCGCCAGAGGCCGAAGGCGAGACGGGCCCAGTTGAACGGCAGCAGGCGGCCGCCGAACGGCTTGATCAGGCCGTTGATATCGGGGACCGCCAGCATCAGGGCGGCCGGTTCGCCGTCGATTTCGACGATGCGGCCGTATTCGCCGCGATAGAACGGCTTCAGTTCCCGCGCCATGGCGACGATTTCCGCCTCGCTGAACGGCACGAAACCCCAGTTGCCGCTCCAGGCGTCGTTGAAGATGTCGATGACGGTGTGCACCTCGGCCTCGAACCGGCTGGTGTCGAGCGGGCGAATGCGGATGCGGGGATCGGCGCGCAGCGGATCGGCGAAGGTGGCGATGCGCAGCGGCGTATCGAGCCGGGTCATGCGATAGGCAAAGGTGTCCATCGCCTTGTCGAAGCCGAGGCGATCGAGCAACGCGGCGGCATGGGGGCGGGCGTGGTTCATCAGCATCGCCGGCGGCGTGTCGAACCCCTCGATCAGCAGGCCGCATTCCTCGTTGACCGAGAACGAGTAGGGGCCTTCCATGTGGTCGGCGCCCCGGGCGCGCAGCCAGCAGGCGGCGGCGTCGACGAGGGCCTTGGCGGCATCGAAATCGTCACGGCAGTCGAAGAAGCCGAAATGGCCGGAGGCGGCGGCGTGGAACTGGCGGTGACGGTGGTTGATCTGGGCGCTGATGCGGCCGACCGGGCGGTCGCCGCGCAAGGCGACGAACAGGCCGGCCTCGCCGAAGGTGAAGAACGGATTGTGCTGCTGCGAGATCCGCATCGACTCCATCAGACGCAGCTGCGCGACAAAGGCCGGATCGCCTTGGTGGACGATGGCCGGCACGTCGAGCCAGTCGCGCCGGCGCGGGCGGTTGTCGACCGGCAGGACGCGGAGCGGCACGGGACCAGTCATCGGCCTTGATCCTTGGCGTAGGCCCGGGCAAGGGCGGCGTCGACCCAGGCGGTCGGCAGCAGGCGCGTGGCGGCGAGCGCCAGGCGTAGCGGCCAGGGAAACGTGAGCTCGGCCCGGCCGGCGTCGACGGCGCGCAGGATGGTGGCGGCGGCGCGCTCGGCGCTCCAGGTGAACGGACCCTGCCGGGGCAGCGAGGCCGACATCGGCGTGGCGACGAAGCCGGGATTGACGGTGAGGACGCGGACGCCGGCGGGGCGCAACAGGCGGCGCAGCCCCTCGGCATAGATCCGGATCGCCGCCTTGGAGCCGCAATAGGCGGGGGAATGCGGCAGGCCGGCAAGGGCGGCGAGCGAGGCGATCACCACCAGATGGCCGGCGCGGCGGGCGACGAGGCGGTCGATCAGCGGCGTCAGCGTGTTGACGACGCCGACGGTGTTGGTAGCGAAGATGGCGCGGGCAAGCTCGCCGGGCTCGGCGGTCCACGGGGCGATGACACCGGCACCGCCGATTCCGGCATTGGCATAGACGATGTCGACGGGGGCGGCATCGTCGGCGGCGCGGAGCCAGGCGGCGGTGGCGTCAGCGTCGGTGACATCGCAGCGCGTGACGTCGGCGCGGGCGCCGAGGGCGGCGCATTCATCGGCGACGGCTTGCAGCCGGTCGGGATCGCGGCCGGCGAGGCTGAGACGATCGCCCCGGGCGGCGTGGGCGCGGGCCAGTGCCGCGCCGATGCCGCTCGAGGCGCCGGTGATGGCGACATGGCGTTGGCGCGAGGGCTTGGCCGTCGTCATGGCTTTCGACCTCAGGCGTCGGCCCTGCCGAAGGCGAGCGAGACATTGAGGCCGCCGAAGGCGAAGGAGTTCGACAGGGCGACGGCGATATCGGCGGGCCGGGCGACGTTGGGCACGGCGTCGACGGCGCATTCCGGGTCGGGGCGGAGGAAGTTGACGGTTGGCGGCAGCAGGCCGTCGCGCAGGGCGGCGATGGTGGCGATCGCCTCGATGGCGCCGGAGGCGCCCATGGCGTGGCCGATCATCGACTTGGTCGACGAGACCGGGATCGGCGTCGACCGGCCGCCGAACAGGGTGTTGATTGCCTGCGCCTCGGTGCGGTCGTTGGCGACGGTGCCGGTGCCATGGGCGTTGATGTAGTCGACGGCGTCGGCGTCGATGCCGGCATCGGCGAGCGCGAGGCGCATGGCCTCGGTCATGCCGGTGGAGTCGGGGGTCAGCAGGTCGCCGGCGTCGCTGGTCATGCCACCGCCGAGGAAGCGGGCGAGGGGGGCGCGACCGCGCGCGGCGGCGTGTTCGGCGCGTTCCAGCACCATGACCGCCGAGCCCTCGCCCATGATCAGGCCGCGCCGGTCGGCGGAAAACGGCCGGCAGGTATCGGGGGAGACGACGCGCAGCACGTCCCAGGCGCGCAGGAAGCCGTCGCAGAAGCAGGAATCGGTGCCGCCGACGACGGCGACGTCGATCAGGCCGGAGCGGATCAGGGCATTGCCGATGATGATGGCATGGGCGGCGGAGGCGCAGGCGCTGGTGACGCCGAAGGTCGGGCCGCGAATGCCGAATTCGCGGGCGATGCGGCTTGCCGGGGCGCTGCCCATGGTCATCGGCACGGTCAGCGGTCGCGGGCGACCCTGTCCGGAGAGGAAGCGGCGGAAGCCCTCGTCGAGGATGTCGATGCCGCTGACGCCGGTGCCGATGACGACGCCGACGCGGTCGAGGGCGGGCGGGGCATCGGAAAAGCCGGATTCGCGCCAGGCCTGACGGGCGGCGACGGCGGCGAACTGGGTGAAGCGGTCGAGATAGGCGAGTGTGCGCTCGTCGAAATGGTCGAGCGCGGCGAAATTGCGCAGCGGCGCGCCGTACTTGATGCGGATTGCCGGCGCCAGGTCGGAAATGTCGTCGATGGCGCATTCGCCGGCAAACAGCGCCGACGTGAAGCCCGCGACATCGAGGCCGAGGCTGGAGACGACGCCGCGACCGGTGATTGCTGTGGCCTTGGCCGTCATGAGCGCGGCAGCTTCTCTTCGGGAATGAAGGCGATCAGGGCGTCGACGAGTTCGCCGACCGTTTCGAACTGGGTGTTCGGCGAGAGGTTGACCTCGATGCCGTACTTTTCTTCCAGATTGAAGATCACCTGGACGATGTCGATCGAGTCGATCTCGACTTCGTCGCGGCGGGTCGCCATGGTCAGCACCGCCGACTTGTTCTGGATCTCGGCCCGGATGAAATCGATGATCTGGGTCTCGATCGCAGTCCGATCGATCCCGGTCATCACCGAGGCTTGCTGATCTTGCGGGTTGGTCGACATGGATAACTCGTCTCCTGGTCGGCGGCCGGCCGGCGCCTGCCCCGGCGTCGACCGAGGTCGTCCGGGCACCGCCACGCCTGCCACGTCCGCGTGGAACCAGCGTTCGCAGCGCGGACAGCGTTTGGCAAGCTGTAAAACGGAACCTCCGGCGCGGCAACCGTCCGATCGGCGCGGGCGACTGGTTCGGATCGACACTGCGACGAAATAATGCAGTCCGTGCCCCATCCAAGGGGCGGGCCGGATCATCACCAAGCGTCAGGGGGCGGGGTTGTCCACAGGCGACGGCGCGGGCGTCGCGGCCCCGGCGCTGATCGGGCGGCGGTGACGGCTGGCGCGGGCGGAGGCGGCGAGCACGGCGAGCGCGGCGAGGATCGCCGCGACTGGGACGCCCCAGGCGGCGACCGGCGCGGCGACGATGCCGCGTTCGCCGAGGGATGCGAGCGCCCTGAGGGCGATGTGGCAGGCATAGCCGGCAAAGGCGACGGCCAGCGCCGTCTCGACGCGGATGCGGTTCGGCAGGGCGACGAGGGTCAGGACGGCGGCGAGCAGCGCCATGGCGAGCGGCAGGATCAGGGCGGCGCGGCGGGTCTCGCGCGCGGTGCGGTAGTCGCCGATGGGGTAGGACGAGCCGTCGCCCCGGGCGAGGACCTCGAGCGTTGCTTGCGGCAGGTATTTGGCCGTCACGCCGCGCTGGTCGAGCCATTCGAGGTCGAGGTCGAGCGGGATGCGGGCGACAGGCAGGCCGGTCGCGGCGCTGTTGGGGCCGAAGATGCCGTGGCGGTCGCTCTTGCCGCGTGGCAGCGTTCCCTCCATCGGCAGGCTGACGCCGGCTTCCAGCCGCCAGATGCCGTTGTCGAGCGGCACGGCGCGGTCGGCGGAGACGACCTCGACGATGCGGCCCTCGGCATCGGAGCGCAACACCAGAAGGTCGCGCAGTTCCAGCGACGGCTGGCGAACGAGCCGGGCGCGCACGGCGTCGCGGCCGACGAACATCCAGTCGTGACCGGTGGTGCGGGCGCGATCGAAGCGATTGCCGAACTCGCCGATGCGCTCGGTCGCCTGGATGGCGACGACGGCGGGGCGGATCGCGGTTTCGAGCAGGTATTGTCCGCAACCGGCGACGAGGCCGAGCAGCAGCGCCGGCATCAGGCATTGCAGCGGCGAGCGGCCGGTGATCCACAGGGCGACGCGGTGGCGGGCGGCGATGGTGGCGAGTTCGCACCAGAGCACGCCGAGGAAGCAGGCGATCGGCAGCAGCCGGACGAGGATGTCGGGCGTGCGCAGCGCCAGATAGCGCAAGACGAACAGGATGACCGAAACGCCGCTGCCGGCGCGGGGATCGGCGATCAGGCGCGGCAGCCATTGGGCAAGGTCGATGGTGAGGGCGATCGTCAGCAGGCCGAAGGCGACGATGCCGGCATGCTGGAGGTAGAGCCCGGCCTGATAGCGGCTGTAGCGGCCGAACAGCGCCGGGCGGACATGGCGCGAGGTGCCGGGCGCGATCGGCGCGAAGGGCAGTCGGGCGAGGGCGGCGGCGGCGGGCGGCGTGGCGGTCATGCGCGCACCAGCGCCGGCATGATCATGGCGACCTCGGCGCGGCGAACGTGGAGGGCGGCAGCGGCGGCGAGGGCGACAACGAGGGCGGTCATCAGCGCCGCGAGCGGCAGGATGCCGAGGCCGCCGCCGAGTTCGACGAGGCTCGACATCGCCAGATCGAGCGCCAGAACCGAGGCGGCGGCGACGGGCAGGGCGACGGCGCGGGTGCGGGCGGTGGTGAGGACGACGGCGACGCAGGCGATCAGCGGCACGATCAGGCACAACAGGGCGCGGCCGAGGCGGCGGCCGAGTTCGATGGCACGGGCCGTGTCGGAATAGAGCGAGGATCGCTCCGCCAGCAGATCGAACAGTCCGGCCTCGACGATATGGCGGCCGCGCGCCGGGAACTCGGTCAACAGCTGCGGATCGACGGCGGCGTCGACGCTGCGGCTGTGCATCAGCCGCGTCGGGACCGAGCGCGGCAGCAGCGAGCAGGTGGGGCAGGTGATTTCCTGGCCGAGGGAGTCGGTGCCGGCGGCATCGAGCGGGGCGGCGAAGTTGACGATGGTGGCATTGCCGAGCCGCAGCGCCAGCGTTCCCTCGCCATCGAGGCCGACGAGTTCGCCGGAACTGGCGGTGGTGACCGATTCGGTGTCGCCGGACTGCTTCTTGCGCTGATGGATGAACAGTTGCCGGTCCTGCGTGTCGCCGCGAGTGACGAACACGGTGAATTCGGCGAAGGTGTAGAAGATCCCCGGCGCGCCGCCGTCGCGCAGCGCGGCGAAGCGGGCTTCGAACAGCAGGTAGCGTTGGGCGAACTGGGCGGCGGGGGCGATCAGTCCGGAGACGAGGATCGAGGTCGCGAGCGCGATGGCGCCGGCGGTCCAGGCGACGCGCAGGACGCGGCCGGCGGAAATGCCCATGCCCGACAGGATCAGCATTTCGCGATCCTCGCGCGCCTGCAGCAGCACGCGGTAGGTGGCGATGACGAGGGCGATCGGCAGGGCGAGGTTGAAGACGTCGGGCAGGCGCAGGCCGACAAAGATCGGGATCAGGAAGGTCGGGGCGCTGCGATCGAGGACGGTGAGGATGGTCTCGTTCAGCTTCTCGGCGATGAAGATCGCCTCGACCAGCAGCAACAGCAGCAGCGACTGGCGCAGGATGCGGGCGGACAGCAGGCGCAGGCACAGGCGCGGCAACGGGCGCTCGGACGTCTCGCTGGCGCCGGCCTGATCCGCATTCGCGCGCAACGCCATCCTCCCTGCTTCCCGACCGGCGGGATTCGGCCACGTTTCCGGCCGGCGGCCCCTGATACCATTGGACTCCGGGGCTGACTATAGTATCGCCGGGGTTTGAGGCGCGGCTTGGCGGCGCGAGCGGAGCGGGGAAGCGTGAGGCGCGACGATCGGCATCAGGCGGACGGCGCGGGAGCGGCGGCAGGCGAGCCGGCGCCGCTGGCGTGGCATGGGGCGATCGGGCTGATGTGCCTGGCGCTGTCGGTGCCGCTGGCGCTGTACGACACGCTGCCCTTGCTCGACTATCCAAGCCACCTCGGGCGGATGCGGGTGCTTGTCGCCGACGAGGGCGATGTGCTGCGGCGGATCTGGACGCCGGACTGGTCGCTCATCCCCAATCTGGCGCTCGATCTGTGCGTGCCGTTGCTGGCACGGGCGATGCCGCTGGAGACGGCGATGCGGCTGTTCGCCGGGCTGGCGCTGCTGCTGCCGCCGCTCGGGGTTGTCGCTCTCTCCCGGGTGGTGTTCAGGCGGCGATCATGGTGGCCGCTGGTGGCGTTCATCATCGCTTATGACGGCACGATGCTGGCGGGGTTCCTGAATTTCCGCGTCGGCGTCGGCCTGGCGCTGCTGCTGGCGGCGGCGCAACTGGCGTTGCGGCGGCGCGGGTTCGGCTGGCGGCTGGGGCTGGCGGCCATCAGCGTGTTGCCGCTGTATTTCTGCCATCTCACGGCGCTGGCGCTGCATCTGGCGATCGTCGGCGCGGTCGAGGCGGAGGCGAACTGGCGCGAGCGGTGGCTGCGGCTTGGCGGCTGGCTGGCGCTCGCGCCGCTGGTCATCGTGCCGCTGGTGCTGTTGCGGCTGAAGCCGGCGACGGAAGAGGCGGCGAATGCCGGGCTTTTCGGCGGGGTCTGGACGCTGCTGACCAACCCGCTGGAGCGATTGCGCAATCTGGCGACGGCGTTTCTCAGCTACGATCCGTTTGTCGACCTCATGGCTGTGGCGCTGGTGGTCGTGCCGCTGGCGGTGGCGTGGCGGCGCGGATGCCTGGCGCGGGCGCCGGGGCTGTGGCTCCTGGCGCTCGGGCTGTTTGTCGCGTTTCCGCTGGCGCCGATGGCGCTGCTGGGCGGGACCTGGGTCGACCGCCGGGTGGCGCTGTTTGCCGTGCTGGTGTTGATCGCGGCGACGGATCCACTCGCGGCCTTCGGGCCGGCGCGGCGTTGGCTCATTGCCGCCGGCGTCGGGCTCGGGCTCGTCCGCGTGGCGTTGGTCGGGGCGGTGTGGGCGGATTTCGCGGCGGGCGATCTGCGGGATCTCGAGCGGGTGACGGCGGCGATCGAGCCGGAGGCGCGGGTGCTGGTGGTCCGGGCGCGGCCGCGCGGCCATCCGGCCCATATCTGGTGGCAACCGCGCGCCTGGCAGATCATGGTCGATGTCGACGCGACGATCCACTGGCCGGCGCTGGCGCTGATCCGGCGCGGCGCGTTTCTGCCGCTGCTGCATACCGGGCGCGGGCGCCAGCCGCTGGCGGTGCGCGCGAGCTACGGTTGCCTGGCGCGGCCGGACGGCCAGCCGCCGCACTGGCCGGCCCTGACCCGGCTGTCGCCGGCGGATCTCGAGGCGGCGCCCTATCTCGCCGACTGGCCGGTGCGGTTCGACTATGTGCTGCTGTTGCAGGCGGGCGAGGTGGCGGACGGCGACCGGCTGCTGCCGGAGTTGCTGGCGCCGGTGGCGGCGAGCCGGATCGCGGCGGTCTACCGGGTGCGGCCGGCCGATGGTGGCGTCCGGCTCGATTGCCTCGGCCAACCGAGGGCGGCGCGATGAGCAGCGGCGGCGATGGGGACGGCACCGACACCGGACGGGGCGGCGGCCTCGGTCGTCGGCTGGCGTGGCTTGCCGGGCATCCGGCCTGGGCGCGGATGTCGTGGCGGGTGGGGCCGGCGGCGCGGCTGGCGATCGCGGCCGGGCTGATCGGCTTCATCGTCTGGCGGTTGCAATCGCTCGGCTGGGCGCGGGTGTGGGCGGCGCTGCCGACGGCGCCGGGGTTCTATCTCACCGGCATTGTGCTGTTCTTCCTCCAGCCGCTCGCCGACGTGGCGATCTTCCGGCGGCTGTGGCCGGCGGGCGGACGGCCGGGGCTGCGGGTGATGTTGCGCAAGCGGTTCCTCAATGCCTCGGTGATCGACTATAGCGGCGAGGGGTATCTCTTCGCCTTCGCGCGCACCGCGCTGCCGGGGCAGGACCGGTTGGTGCTGCACACGATCAAGGACAGCAACATCCTGTCGGCGAGCGCCTCGCTCCTGGTGCTGGTCGTCCTGGTGACGGCATTGGTGGCGCTGGTGCCGGCGCGGATCGAACTGCCGGCGAGTGAGACGATGGCCTTCGCGGTGCTGATCGGGTTGTCGGTGCTGCCGGTCGGGGCCTATCTGGCGTGGCCGGGCAAGATGACGGTGGTCGGGTCGGCCGACCTGCGCTTCGTGTTCGCGGTGCATCTGGCGCGGGCGGTCGGGGTCAATCTCCTCGTCGTGCTGATGTGGTGGCAGGGCATGACCGGGGTGGCGCCGCTGGCGCTCATGGAACTCCTGGCGTTGCGGCTGCTGGCGTCGCGGCTGCCGTTCGTCGGCAACAAGGATCTGGTGTTTCTCGGCGGCAGCATCGGGCTGGGCGAGGCGCTGGCGGTGCCGCAGGCGTCGCTGGCCGCCGTGGTGCTGGCGGCGATGGCGCTGGAGCTGGTGCTCAATCTGGCGCTGGTCGGCCTGCCGTGGCTCGGCGAGCGGCTGGCGGCGCGGCGCGACTGACGTGCGGCGATCACCGGCGTGGGGGATCGCCGGCGTGGGGGCGGCTGTCACGGGCGGGCGGCGGGATCCTCGGCATAGCGCAGATAGAACTCGACCATGCGGCCGATGGCGTCGCCGAAGCTGCCATGCTCTTCGGCCAGCCGGCGTCCGGCGGCGGCGAGCGTCGCCAGCGTGGCGGTGTCGGCGTCGACGGCGCGGCCGACGGCGGCGATGAAGCCGGGCGCATCGGCGGCGGGGAATTCGAACGGCGAGGCGATGCGCCGCAGCAGCTCGGCGCTGCCGCCGCGATCCGGGCCGACAACGGCCATGCCGCGCGCCATGCCCTCGATGGCGGCGAGGCCGAAGCTCTCGAACGGGCCGGGGGCCAGCAGGATGTCGTGGGCATCGTAGAGCCGGACCGCCGCGTCGCGATCCTCGACAAAGCCGGCGAAATTGAAGCGTGGATGGCTGAAGGCGTCGTAGGCCGGTTTCAGCGGGCCACGGCCGATGACGGTGACGTGGACGCGCGGGTCCTCGAGCAGGCGCGGCAGGCATTCGAGCAGCAGGCCGGCGCCCTTCTCCGGGTTGAGGCGGCCGGCATAGAGCAGGCGGCGGGGGCCGCCGGCGACGGGAGCGCGTGCCGGTGGCGGGCTGGCGAGGAACTCGTCGGGGACGCCGAAGGGGATGCGGACGGCGTTGATGCCGCGCGCCAACAGCCGGCGGTGCATCGCCTCGGAGCTGACGACGGTGAGGTCGTAGCCCTTTTGCAGGGTGTAGAAGCCGAAGGCGGCGACGGCGCCGATGAGCCGGCGCAGCGGCCTGAGGGAACCACGGGCGGCCCAGCGCTCGACATGGGTGAGAAACGGGTCGCTGTGGTAGAACGACACCAGCCGGCCGCGATGCAGCCGCAGCCATTTCATCAGCATCAGCGACACGCCGGTCAGCCATGGGTCGCCGGATTCGACCACGGCCGGGCGCAGGCGTCGGATCTCGCGGGCGATGCGGACGTAGTCGAGCATGAAGCGGTAGCCGCGCGGATCGGCGGAGACGATCGGGCCGTAGGCCTCGATGCGGCTGACATGGGGCCGGTCGTGGTGGACGGCAAAGGCCGGACCTGGGTGGAACAGCACGTAGTCATGGACATCTTGCGCCGAGAAATAGGCGATCTTGGCCTGATGATAGGTGCGGATGCCGCCGGCGCGGGGCGAATAGAAGGTGTTGACGTCGACGAAGGTGCGCCCCGGCGGGGAGGATGTCGGCGCTTGGCCCCGGGTCTCGTACTCGATCATGGCGCCAGCTCCCGGTAACCGGCCAGGATCGGCGCCATGGCGGCGTCCCAGCTCATGGCGACGGCGCGGGCGCGACCGGCGGCGCCGAGGCGCCGGCGCAGCGCGGCGTCCTGCGCGAGGGCGGCGACGCGATCGGCGAACAGGTCGGGGCGGTCGGGGTCGACGAGGTGCCCGGTCGCGGCCTCGATCACCAGCGAGCGGCTGCCGGTGGCATCGGCGCAGACGGTCGGCAGGCCGCTCGCCATGGCTTCGAGCGTGACATTGCCGAAGGTTTCGGTGTCGCTGGGGAACACGAAGATGTCGGCGGAGGCATAGGCGGTGGCGAGTTCGTCGCCGGCGAGGAAGCCGACCAGCCGGGCGCCGGGCAGGGCGCGGGCGACGGCGGCGCGCTCGGGACCATCGCCGACGAGAAGCGGGCGGACGGCGACGCCGCGACGGGCGAGGGCCTCGAACATACTGATGAGCGTATCGAGGCGCTTTTCCCGCACCAGCCGGCCGACAAAGGCGACGACGATTTCGTCCGGGGCGAAGCCCTGGCGCCGGCGCCAGTCGTCGCTGCGGCGGCTCGGCGCGTAGCGTTCCGCATCGACGCCGCGCGTCCACAGGCGGATGTCGCCGGTGAGGTTGCGGGCGCGGAGCGCGTCGATCATCGAGGCCGAAGGCACATGCAGTTGCCGGCAGCGCCGATAGAACCAGTCGAAATAGGCGACCAGCGGCCGCTCCAGAAAGCCGAGGCGGTAGTGGTCGAGATAGGTCTCGTAGCGGGTGTGGTAGGAGGCGACCACCGGGATGCCGAGGCGCAGGGCGTGGCGTTGCGCCTGAAAGCCGAGGAGATCAGGCACGGCGATGTGGACGATGTCGGGGGCGAATTCAGCCCAGCGCCGGCGCAGCCCGGCGGTCAGGCCGAGGCAGGCGCGGTATTCCGGCCGGCCGGGGGCGGCGATTGACGGGGCCTCGACCAGTTCGCCGTGATGGGCGATGGCCGCGACCGGGCCGACGGGGGCGAAGACCAGCACCTCGACGCCGTGACGCAGCAGGTATTCCACCAGCCGGTTGAGGGTGAGCGCGACGCCGTCGAGGATGTGGTTATAGGCGGCGGTGACCAGCAGCACGCGCAGGGCGCGCGGGCGTTGCCGGTCGAGCGCGGTGGGCGGGGTGGCGGTCACGGGCGTCGCGCCTCGCGGCTGCGGGCGACGAGGGCGCGGATTTCGCCCAGGAGGTTGGCGGAGGCGCCGCCCGGCGGGCGGTGGAGGTGGCGATCGAGCCAGGCGCGGGTGGGGGCGATGCCGTCGTCCGGATGGTCGAGGCCATGGAGGACGGCGCCGATGGCGGCTTCGGCGGTGTCGACGATCGGGCCGCCGGTGTCGTCGAGCGACAGCATGTAGGCGCCGCGATCGGCGGCGGCGCGGCGGGCCCACAATCCGGCGAAGGTCAGCATGGCGAAATCGAAGCGCATGTCGGGTTGGCGCACCGGGCGAATGTGGATGGCGGGCCGGCCGCGCAGATAAAACGGCGTGATGAAGGACGAGTAGTTGGAGACCATCACATCGGCAATCAGCAGATCGGCGAGATTGTCGGGGCGTTCGTCCTTGAACTTCAGCTCGACATTGCGGTGCCGGCCGGCGATGGCGGTGAAGCGGTCGACCATGGCCGGGGCATAGCGGCCGCGTTCGTGCAGGCAGAACAGCAGATTGGCATCGCGCTCGGCGACGGCGGCGGCAAGTTCCTCGACGAAGGCGAAGTCGCGGTCGCGGCCAAGGGCCGGATCGACCAGGCGCCGCAGCCGGGCGAGGACGCCGGCGGGCTGGGCGAAGACGCCGCCATAGTGCCAGGTGATGTTGAGGAGCACGGTTTTGCGGGCAAGATCGATGCGGTAGTCGGATTGCAGCGCGGCGCAGTCATAGGGCGGATCGGCCATCAGGTCGGCGAAGGGCATGCCGATCAGCCGGCAGACGTCGGGGTGGAATCGCCACTTGTCGATGCGCCAGGCGCGGTCGCCGGCGCCATGGCAGAGCACCAGCGCGTGCGGATTGGGTCCGGTCGGATCGACGCCGGTGAAGTGCTGGATGCCGCGCCGCAACGTCCACAGATCGGCCGGGCCGGCATTCTTCCAGCCAAGCCCGTGGCCGGTCCAGACGAGGGCGGGCGCGGCGCCGCGCGGCGGCAGGCGGTTGTCGGCGATGGCGACATCGGCGCCGAACGCGCGCACCCGCGCGGCGACGGTCGGATCGGCGAAATCCAGCATCGGCGCCCGCATCGGCCGGGCTCGCGCGAACGGGCCGGCGCGAAAGGCGGCAAGCCCGCGCGCGACGATCAGCATTTCGACGTCGGCGCAATGATCGAGATGCGCGGCGAGGGCGAGAATGTCGAATTGCGGATGGGTGGCCCAGATGAGGATGCGCAAGGCGGGTCCTGCGGCGTTGTGACGGTGATCGACGACAGTGCGTGGCGCAGAATCGGTCGCGGCGCAAGCCGGCCGGGGTGTCGCGCCGGCCGGTTCGGGCGTCGACCGGAGCGGCGGCGTGGCCTATAAGGGCGCGAGGCGAAGGTGGAGCGCAAGGTGCTGGAAGCGGTCGGGATCGGCAAGACGGTCGACGGGTTCATGCTGGTCGAGGCGATCAGCCTGCGGGTGGCGCGCGGCGAGGTTGTCGGCATCCTCGGGCCGGGCGGCGCCGGCAAGACGTCGACGTTCCGGCTGCTGGTCGGCATCGACGTGCCCGACAGCGGCGCGATCCTGCTCGACGGCGAGGATGTCACCCATCTGCCGGTGCATGAGCGGGCGCGGCGCGGGCTTGGCTATCTGCCGCAGGAGCCGTCGCTGTTCGGGCGGCTGAGCGTCGAGGACAATATCCTGATCGCACTCGAGGTGCAGGATCTCGACCGGGCCCGGCGGCAGGCGGCGCTCGACGGGCTCTTGGAGCTGTTCCGGCTCGGCGAACTACGCCGGCACAAGGCGGCGCAGCTGTCGGGCGGCGAACGGCGGCGATGCGAGATCGCGCGGACGATGGCGAGCAATCCGGGCATCGTGCTGCTCGACGAGCCGTTCGCCGGGATCGATCCGATCGCGGTCGAAGGGGTGCGCGAGCTGTTGCGGCTGCTGACGTCGCTGGGGATCGGCGTCTTGATCACCGACCATCACGCGCGCGAATTGCTGGACGTGGTCGACCGGGCCTATGTCATTCACAACGGGCAGATGTTCATGAGCGGCACGCCGGCCGAGATCATCGCCGACATCGGCGTGCGGCAGATCTATCTGGGCGGCACGTTCGCCGGCGCCTGATCGATCAGCCGGCCGGGGCGGGCGAGCCAGTAGCCGCCGACCCGGGCGATCACCTCGATATCGCGCCCCCACATCAGATCGAACTGGCGCGGGTCGTCGGCGCCCTGGGTCAGGATATAGTCGAAGCGGTCGAGATGCGGCGGAAACGGCCGGGCGTCGCGCTTGAAGGTGCGCAGGGCGTCGCCGAGGGTGTTGGAGGAATGGTCCGGCGCGCTCTGGATGGCGTCGTCGACGAAGCGCAAGGGTTGCTGGGTCGGGTTGGTGAAGAGGAACTGCAGCAGGATGCGCTTGGAAATCACGGCGTGGGCGGTGACGTGATAGAGATTGGCGGCGGCGCGCTTGCCGCTGCGGGTGCGGCGATCGGTCTGGGCGAAGAAGACCCGCGAGCCGTCGGGGATCGGGGCGAGGATCTCCAACACGTCGGCGCGGGCGCGGCGGGTTTCGTCCCAATAGCCCGCCGTGACGATCGAGGCGAAGGCGAGCACCACGGTCAGGCAGGCCGTGAGCAGCAGCAACGTGCCGCGACCGAAGCCGGCCGTGGGCGTGAGGCCGGCGATCAGGAAACAGGCGGCGACGAACAAGGCGCGCCAGGCGGCGAAGTAGATGCCCTGAAAGGTGTTGGGCAGGGCGAAGAACAGCACGAGGCTGATGGCGACCGGAACGGCGACGATCGGGGCGATGGCGAGGCGGCGCGTCGTCAGCGCAAGGACAAGGAAGCCGATGAGGATCACGAGCGGTGGCGCGGTCAGCCAGACCGGGCCGATATCCATGAGGGTTTCGATTTGTGCCAGTCGGACGGGCGGGATTTCAAAGCCGCGCGAAGTGGTGTCGAAGGTGGTCGGCTCGACCGGCGCGAGGCGCCCCAGGATCAAGAGGGCGCCGACGGGGATGACCTGGGTGGCGTCGCGGGCGGTGGTCAGGAGCCAGGTCCGGCGGGCGGCCGGGTCGGCGCGGCAGAGCCAGAGGTCGCGCAGGCGGGTTCCGGCGACCCAGATGCCGTAGGCGCCGAAGCCGCCGAGATGGACGACGTAGAGAAGGGTCGAGAACAGGGTTGCGATGAAAAGCCGCAGGCCGGCGCGGCGCTCGCCCAGTCCCTGCCAGCAGGCGGCGGCGATGAGGGCGATGCCCATCGACATGTTGAAGCCGAGGAAGCCCTTGGTGAAGGCGGAATTGTAGATCAACGGCAGGGCGAGGAGCTGCAGCGGGGTGATGCGCCGGTGGATCGTCCAGGCGAGGGCGAAGACGCCGACGGTGGTCAGGATCGGCGCCAGCGCGATGAACAGGCGGGCGGCATTGTCGAGGCCGATCAGCGGATCGAGCGCCAGCATCCACAGATCGAAGCCGAGATTGGGCACCAGCGTCCAGACGGCGCGGTAATGGGCGGCAAGCAGCGGATCGTCGAGGCGACCGAGAATGAAGGCGCGGGCGAGGTGATTGGGGTAGTCGAGCATACCGGGATGGGGGAAAACCGCCAGCGGCCAGAGGGCGAGCACACCAAGGCCCAGCGCGAGGGCGATCAGGCTACGGGTTGCGATGACAGGATCAGCCGGATCCCTGGCAACGCTGCCGGCAACGGCGGGCGGGTGGCTGAGGAAGCGACTTGTCATCGGCGGGCTACGGCCTTTTGATCGGACGGTCGGTTGTGGCTGTGAAGGCGGCGGCACCATAGGCGAGGCGCCGGGCGGCTTCAACCGACGCCCCAGTCGATGACGAAAGTGGTTCATAGTGCGAACTGAACGTTCCGCGCCTACTTGCGCGAATGTTAACAGTTGTTGACATATGCGACGGGCCGAACCGGACCCTGTTGACAGTTGCCGTCCGGGATTGGCAGGCGGAGCGGGCGGCGCGAGGCGCGAGCGAAAATGACGACGTTGCCGAATTTGGCGTTCGAGGATTACACGATCAAGCGGGCGCGGTTGGCCGGCTCGGGCCTGCTGACCGGAGACACGCCGTGGTTCGTGCCGATCGATGCCTTGCGTGAGCAGGCCGAGCGCCAGGGCGGGCGCCTGCTGAGCTTCGGCAATTACGATTATCTCGGCCTCGGCGATCATCCGCGGGTGCGGGCGGCGGCGGCGGATGCGCTGGCGATCCATGGCGCCGGGGTCAACGGCTCGCGGCTGGTCGGCGGCGAGCGGCTGTTTCACGCCGCGCTCGAGCGCGATCTCGCCCGGTTTGTCGGCACCGAGGCGGCGCTGACGCTGGTCAGCGGCTATCTGACCAATCTGTCGCTCATCCCGCATCTGGTCGGGGCGCAGGATCTGGTGGTGATGGACGAGCTGGCGCACAACAGCATCGTCATGGGCGGCAAGTCCGGCCGGGCCGAGGTGCGCAGCTTCCGACACAACGATCTCGATCACCTCGACGAGGTGCTGACGCGGTTCCGGGCGGAAAAGCGCTACTGCCTGATCGCGGTCGAGAGCCTCTACTCGATGGACGGCGACTATGTCGACCTGCCGCGGCTCCTGGCGATCAAGGAGAAGCATGCGGCCTGGCTGATGGTCGACGAGGCGCATTCGATCGGGGTGATGGGCGGGCAGGGGCGCGGCATCTGCGAGCATTTCGGCGAGGATCCGCAGCGTATCGACATGATCATCGGCACGCTGTCGAAGACGCTGGTGTCGTCGGGCGGGTTCATCTGCGCGCGATCGAAGGTGATCGAGTGGCTGCGCTACACGCTTCCCGGGTTTGTCTACAGTGTCGGGCTGTCGCCGGTCATCGCCGCGACCTCGCATGCGGCGCTGGCGCTGATCGAGGCCGACAATGGCCGCACCCGGCGCCTGCAGGCGCTGTCGCGGCATTTCCTCGCGCGGGCACGGGAGGCCGGGCTCGATACCGGCTCGGCGATGGGAATCGGCATCGTGCCGCTGCTGTTCAAGGATATTCCGACGACGATGATGGTGGCGCGGGCCTTGGGCGAGGCAGGCATCTATGCGCCGCCGGTGGTGCATGTCGGGGTGCGCGCCGACCAACCGCGCATCCGGTTCTTCATTTCGGCCGCCCATACCGAGGCGGATATCGACCGGGTATTCGAGGTGGTCGCCGCCGCGCTCGCCCCGGCGGCCGTGCTGGCGGATGTGTGAGGTTCAGGTCGGCGCCGGGCGCCGGCTGCGTCGGAATGCGTGCCAGGCGAAGGCAAAGGCGATGACGGCGGCAAGGGCAGCGGCTAGGGCGGCGACGTAGACGGCGAAGCCGCCGCCGGCGAGGTACCACAGCGTGCCGAGTGCATAGGCGGCCAGCGCGCCGGCGAGGAATGCCGGCATCGACACCGCGCCAACGGTGGCGAAGACGGCGACAAGCCGAGGCAGTCGAGGCTTCAGCCACCAGAACAGCAGCGACAGGGTGGCAAAGACCAGGACGGCATGGGTGAGCCGGCCGACGCCGAGGCCGAACTTCTGGAAATACGCGTGCCGGATGCGGCTGAGCGAATAGAGTTGGGCATGATCGCCAAGGCTGATCAGGACCGAAAGAGCGATCAACGCCAGACCGATGAGTAACAGCACTGCGGCATGGCGAGGCGGGAACAGGCGTGCAAGCGCGTCGTCATTGCGCAGGCGACGGCCGATGATTGCCGGTACGACGAACAGGATCTGCCAGGTCAGCGGATTGAAGCCGAGATAGACGACGTTCTGCATCCGCCTCTGGCTCAGGGTATAGAAGCCGGCGAAAAGGGCGATCGAGATCGCCAGCTTGACCCAGTCGGGCACCGGCAGGGATTCAAGCGCAAAGGTGAGGGCGATCAGATAGATGTAGAGGACGAAGACGTCGGTGACGAACGGGGCGTAGGACAGCGTCAGGAAACGTGGCAGCAAATCAACGACCGGTTGCTTGGTTTCCCAAACGAGGGTGAAGCCGGTGGCGTCGCCGATGGCGGGAGGTGCCAGCGCGACAATCAGGAGTAGAGCGAGAAACAACCCGATATTGGCGCCATAGAGCAGGATGATGCGGCGCAGGCAGCGCCGGGCGAAGACGCGATCGAAGCCGGGCTGCTTGTTGCCGGCATAGACGGCGCCGAACAGGAAACCCGAGACGATGACGAACAGTTCGGCCGCCGAGGAAAAGTCGGTCTGGGTCAACGTCGGAATGCGCAGGTGCGGGAAACCGAGGCGGGCGACCATGTCGCCGACATGGTTGAAGGTGATGGTCAAGATGGCGAAGCCGCGCACGGCGTCGAGGAAATCGTAGCGCATTGCCACGCGGTCCTGTGGTTCGCCCGGGCGACACGTCCCGAACATGACCGGCTTAAACCATCGGCGCGGCGGCGGCGAGGGGCAAGTCGCGTGGCGCGCGCGACCCATCCGCGCCGGTCAGGTTCGTTTCGCGGTCACGGCGCCAGCGTGGGTGAGTTCGGTGGCGGTCATGGTCTTGTCAAGGTGAGTTTCGCGCCAGCTCAACATGCGCTCGGCCATTTCCAGCCGCGCCAGGCGATAGGCCGGGTCGTCGGCGACGTTGACATGCTCGCCCGGATCGCTGGCGAGGTCGAACAGGAGCGGCGGCATGCTGGGGAAGTGGACATATTTGAAGCGCTCGTCGCGGATGACGTGCAGCGACAGTTCCTCCATCGGCCGCTCGAACATCTCCTGCGGCCAATTGTCGGAGACGTCACGGAAATCGAAGCTCCAGTGGGCGGCGTCGCGCCATTTCGCCGGCGGAGTGCCCTCGAGGAACAGGGTCAGCGGCTTGCCGTCGAGGTGATCGGGCACGTCGAGGCCCATCAGGTCGAGAATGGTCGGCATGACGTCGACGGCCTCGGTGAAGGCATTGACGGTGGTGTTGTGGGCTTCCGGGCGGCGCGGGTCGGCGACGATCAGCGGGATGGCGTAGCTCTGGTCGTAATAGCCGAGCTTGCCCCAGTAGTGGTGATCGCCCAGCTGTTCGGCATGGTCGGCGGTGAGGATGACGAGGGTGTCCTGGGTCTGGCCGGCAGCGTCAATGGCGGCTAGGAGGCGTCCGAGCTGGGCGTCGGCCTCGGTGATCAGCCCCCAGTAGATGGCGCGGATTCGGCGCTGTTCGGCCTCGCTCCAGTCCATGGTGGCGCCGCGGGCGCCGTAGACGAACTTGTGGCGCTGCATGTTCCTGAAGGCATAGGCGGCGAAGGGGTGGCTGCGCTCGACCTCGCGCCAGTCGGCCGGGCGGATGAAATCCGGCCCGTCGAGTGGATCATACATCGAATGCCAGGGCTCGGGCGCGATCCAGGGCGGATGCGGCGACAACAGCGACAGGTGGCAGAACCACGGCCCGCGCTGCTCGCTGTGCCAGCGGATCGCCTCGTCGACGAGATAGGCGGCCTGGGTTTCGTCGGCGCTCCAGATCGGCGGGGCGGCGCCCGGCGTGTCGGAGGGGCCGGTGCGGGGCAGCCACAAATCCGTCAGCCGGCGGGGCACGGCATGGCCACGCGCCTTCAGCCATGAGCCCCAGCTGTGCAGATCCTCCGGCAGGCGCACGCGCGGCGTCATGCCGGGCAGAACGCCCTCATAGGTCTTCAGCCATGGGTCGTTGGCGGCATAGTCGCGCGGGTCGGCGCCGGTGTCGGTATAGCCGAACAGGGTCGGATCGTAGCCGGCGCGGCGCACCGCCTGGGCGATGGTGAGATGGCGCCGGTCGAGCGGCGTGCCGTTGCGGACGACGCGGTTGGTCTGCTGGTGCAGGCCGGTATAGAGGCAGGCGCGCGCCGGCGAGCACGGCACCGCGTTGGTGTAGTGGCGTCGAAAGCCGACGCCGCGGCGGGCCACCGCATCGATATTCGGGGTCTTGACCACGGGATGGCCGAAGGCGCCGACACAATCGGCCCGCCACTGGTCAAGGGTCACGAACAGGACGTTCATCTCATCGCTCATGGCGGGCTCCGCAAATCGGCTTTCCATCCGAGCATAGCGGGGCGGGCGCAAAGCGAAATGGCGATCGCGGGAGAATGTCGCGACCTGGCGCATGGCAGACCGCCCTGTCACAGCATGGCCGCATTCGGGCGGGCATAAGGGCGCGCATGGCGGGTATTCGGGCGGTGTTTGCGGTTCGTCAACCTTGCGTGGGGTTGATGCGGGCCGTTGGATGACGGAATCGGACGGTTGATGGCAATGACGGTGAAATTCGGGCTGGCGCGCGGGCTGCTGGCCGGCTGGTTGGCCCTGGTCGTGGCGGGATGCGCCTCACGGGTGGAGAACGCGCCGCTCAATCGGCCGACCTCGGCGGCCTTCGCGGCCGAGACCCACTCGGTCAACGGCGACGACGCGCTGAAGTCGACGATCGTGGGCCTCGCGTTTTCCGGCGGCGGCACGCGGGCGTCGGCGTTTTCGTTCGGGGTGCTGCGCGGGCTGGCGCGCGCCGACACCAGCGGCGGCGGCAATTATCTCGAGCAGGTGCGGTTCGTCTCCGGGGTTTCCGGCGGCTCGATCACGGCGGCGTATTTCGGCCTGCGCGGGCCGAACATCCTGTCGGATTTCGAGGCGCGGTTTCTCTATCGCGATGCCGAGGAAGGTCTGCGCACGACGGTCTATTCGCCGGAGAACCTGGCGCGGGCGCTGGATTCGGGCGTCAACGATCGGTCGAATTTCCCCAAATGGCTGTCGAAGAACCTGTTCGGCAACGCCACCTTCGGCGATCTCAACCGACCGGGCCGGCCGACGGTGTGGATCAACGCCTCCGACATCTATTCGAAGACGCCGTTCATCTTCGAGCCGGTGACGTTCGGCGCGATCTGCTCGGACCTTGCCAGCTATCCGGTGGCGGAGGCGGTGGCGGCATCGGCGGCGGTGCCGATCGTGTTCGCGCCGACGGTGGTGGAAAGCTATGCCGAGCGCTGCAATTTCCAGATGCCCGAGCATCTGACGCGGGCCGGCAGCGGGCGGGAGGCGTCGCCGACGGCGAAGGCCTATCTCGACGCCCTGAAGAAGTATCGCGATCCGCAGTCGGGCAAGTTCATCAAGCTGCTCGATGGCGGCCTGACCGACAATTGGGGCCTGCAGGGCGTCAACGTGGCGCTCGCCTCGTCGCCGGAGCCGTGGAAGCCGCTGTCGCGGGAAGACGCGATCGCGCTGACGGAGTTCCTGTTCGTGGTCGTCGATGCCGGCCGGCTGCAGGAGGGCGACTGGACGCGGACGCTGGAGGGGCCGTCGGGCTCGGAACTCCTGAACGCGGTGACCGACACGGCGGTCGACAGCGCGGTGCGGTCGTCGTTCGAGGTGTTCCGGCTGCAGATGCAGATGTGGCAGGAGCGGCTCAGGTCGTGGCGGTGCGGCCTGCCGTCCGGCGATGTCGAGGCGGTGCGCGGCTCGCTCGAAGGCTGGGACTGCCGGGCGGTGTCGATCCGGGTACGCAAGGTTAGCTTCGAGGATCTGGGGCGCGAGGCGGCGCAGAAGCTCGGGCGCATCCCGACGCGGTTGAAGCTGGCGCCGGAGCAGGTCAAGGCGGCGATCGACGCCGGCGAACAGGCGATCCGCAAGATGCTGGCGGAAGACGGCCGCAGCTGATGCCAGGGGCCGAGGGCGCTGACGCGCCCGGCCTCCGGGGACACGCGAATTTCTCGTCGGCTTCAGGGACATGAGCGCACGAAAAAGGCCGCTGGCGCGATGCCGGCGGCCCTGACGGTTCGATGATGGCGCGACCGGACTGGTCAGGTGGTCGGCAATTGCCGGGGCAGGGCATAGGCCCACTGGGTGATGTTGCCGGCGCCGAGGAACATGACGTAGTCACCCGGCGATACCAGGCCCTTGACGATGCCGGGGATCTGGTCCGGGCTTTCCAGCGGGATGACCGAGCGATGGCCGCGGGCGCGCAGGCCGCCGACCAGCGCATCGCGCGAGGCGCCGGGGATCGGGGCCTCGCCGGCGGCATAGACATCGGCGACGATGACGTGATCGGCATCGTAGAAGGCGGCGCAGAACTCCTCGAACAGCGAGGCAAGCCGCGAGTAACGGTGCGGCTGCATGATGGCGACGACCTTGCCCTTGGTCGAGGCGCGCGCGGCCTTCAGCACGGCCTGGATCTCGACCGGGTGGTGGCCGTAATCGTCGAAGATCTGCACGTCATTCCATTCGCCGGTCAGGGTGAAGCGACGCTTGACGCCGGTGAAGCCGGCGAGGCCCTTGCGGATCGCGTCCGGCTTGATGCCGAGCTCGAGGGCGACGCAGACGGCGGCGGTGGCATTGGAGACGTTGTGAATGCCCGGCATGTTGACGACGATATTGTCGACAACGGTTTCCTTGGCCGTCACGCGGTCGCGATAGACTACGGTGAAGATCGAGGCGCGGCCCTCGGTGGTGACGTCGACATAGCGGGCGTCGGCCTGGGGATTGGCGCCGTAGGTGATGATGCGCCGATCCTCGATGCGGCCGACCAGCGCCTGCACTTCCGGATGGTCGAGGCACATGACGGCGAAGCCGTAGAACGGTACCTGCTCGACAAACTGGCGGAAGGCGGCGCGCAGCTTGTCGAAATCGCCGTAGTGGTCGAGGTGCTCGGGGTCGATATTGGTGACGACGGCGACGTCGGCCGGCAGCTTGACGAAGGAGCCGTCGGACTCGTCCGATTCGACCACCATCCACTGACCGGCGCCGAGGCGGGCATTGGTGCCGTAGGCATTGATGATGCCGCCGTTGATGACGGTCGGGTCGAGGCCGCCGGCATCGAGCAGGGCGGCGACCATCGAGGTGGTGGTGGTCTTGCCGTGGGTGCCGCCGATGGCGATGGCGGACTTGAAGCGCATCAGCTCGGCCAGCATCTCGGCGCGGCGGACGACGGGCAGGAGGCGCTCGCGCGCGGCCATCAGTTCCGGATTGTCGCGCTTGATCGCCGAGGAGACGACGATGACGCGGGCCTCGCCGAGGTTCTCGGCAGCGTGACCGACTGCGACCGGGATGCCCTTTTCGCGCAGGCGCTGGACATTGGCGCCGTCGGCGACGTCGGAGCCCTGAACCCGGTAGCCGAGGGTGTGCAGCACTTCGGCGATGCCGGACATGCCGATGCCGCCGATGCCGACGAAGTGCACGGGTCCGATATCGCGGGGCATTTTCATGGGAACAACTCCGGAAGTGGTCATGCGACGGGCTTTCCGCCGTCGGCAATGGTGAGAACGAGGTCGGCCAGCCGGGAAACCGCGTCGGGGCGGCCCTGGGCGCGGGCGGCGGCGGCGGTGGCGGCAAGACGCGCGGGGTTGGCGAGGAAGCCGGCGAGGCTGGCGGCGAGGCGGGCGGGCGTCAGATCCGGCTGCGGCAGCACCTCGGCGCCGCCGGCCTCGGCCAGCACGCGGGCGTTGGCGGCCTGATCGCCATCGAGCGAGATGGCGAGCGGCACGAGGATCGACGGACGGCCGATGACGCCGAGCTCGGCAACCGTCGAGGCGCCGGAGCGACCGACGACGAGATGCGCGGCGGCGATGCGGGCGGGCAGATCGACGAAGAACGGCGCGAGCTCGACATTGACGCCGGTCGCGGCAAATGCGGAGCGGGTGCGGTCCAGATCCTCGGCGCGGCATTGCTGAACGATATCGAGGCGGGCGCGCAGGTCGTCCGGCAGGGCGGCGATCGCCGCCGGGACGACCTCGGAAAAGATGCGGGCGCCCTGGCTGCCGCCGAAGACCAGGAGGCGGAGACGGTCGCCGGCGCCGGGCGTCTCGAAGGCGCGGGTGGCGGCGTCGAGCACCATGGCGCGCACCGGATTGCCGGTCTGCACCGCCTTTTCGGCGCCGGCGCCGATCCGCTCGACGCGGGGGAACGAGGTGGCGATGGCGGTGGCGCGGGCGGCGAGTGCGCGGTTGGCGCGGCCCATGATGGCGTTCTGTTCGTGCAGGATGGTGGGAATGCCGCGAAACTGCGCGGCGAACATCGGCGGAAAGGTGGGGTAGCCGCCGAAGCCGACGACGACGGCGGGACGGACGCGGCCGATGAGGGCATGGGCGGCGGCGGTGCCGCGCGCGAGCGTCAGGGCCGACTTCGCCAGGGCGAGCGGGTTTTTCGAACCGAAGGTCGCCGACGGCACGATGTGGATCGCGCGGGCGGGAAAGGCGCGGCCATATTTGTCGGCGCGCTCGTCGGTGGCGAGATCGACGACGTGACCGCGACGGATCAGTTCGGCGGCGAGGGACTCCGCCGGGAACAGGTGTCCGCCGGTGCCGCCGGCGGCGAGCAGGATCGTCTTTGGTGCGGTGGTCAAACAGGCGTCCTCAGCGCATCGAGCCGTAGGCCGGTTCGGCATGCATGTGGGTGATGGTCGATGAGGTGAAGCGTGTGTCCTCGGCGCGGCGCCGCGTCAAGGCCAGAAGCGAACCCATGCCGTAGGCGATAGCGATCATCGAGGAGCCGCCATAGGAAATGAAGGGCAGCGTCATGCCCTTGGCCGGCATCAGTTGCAGGTTGACGCCCATGTTGATCAGGCCCTGGACGCCGAACAGCACCAGCAGGCCGACGGTCGACAGGCGGATGAAGCCGTCGTGCTGGCGGCTGGCGTGGGAGAGGCCGCGCAGCACGATGAAGGCGAACAGGCAGACGAGGCAGATCGCCAGGATGATGCCGAATTCCTCGCCGAAAACCGCGAAGGCGGTGTCGGTGTGGCTGTCGGGCAGCACTTCCTTGACGGTGCCTTCGCCGGGGCCGCGACCGAACCAGCCGCCAGACAGGAAGCTGTCGATGGCGCGGTCGACCTGGAAGGTGTCGCCGGTGGCGGGCTTGAGGAAGCGGTCGATGCGGCTCTGGACGTGGCCGATGGTGAAATAGGCGGCGACGATACCGCCGGCGCCAAGTCCGACAAGGCCGACGATCCAGATCCAGTTGAGGCCGGCGACATAGAACACCGCGCCCCAGGAGATGGCGATCAGCATGGTCTGGCCGAAGTCCGGCTGGGCGATCAGCAGGGCGACGACGAGGCCGAGCAGCATGATGGCGAAGAAATTGCCGGGAATGTCGGGGCGGCGGGCGTGCTCCGAGAACAGCCAGGCGACGAGGATGATGAAGGCCGGCTTGACGAATTCCGACGGCTGCAGCGAGAAGCCGGCGAGGTTGATCCAGCGGCGGGCGCCCTTGACTTCCTGACCGACGAACAGCGTGGCGATGAGCGCGAGAAAGCCGATGGCGAAGACGATGAGGGCGACGCGGCGGATCTGGCGGGGCGTCAGGAACGACAGGCCGAGCATGACGGCGAGCGCCGGCAGCATGAAGACGCCGTGGCGCTTGACGAAATGGAAGCTGTCCTCGATGCCGATGCGGTTGGCGACCGGCGGGCTGGCGGCAAACGACAGGACGAAGCCGATCATCAGGAGCGCCAGCAGCGCGGCGAGCAGATAGCGGTCGATGGTCCACCACCATTCGGCGAATGTCGATCGATCGCTGCGGCTGACCATGGGGCTTCTCCCGGCGGGCGTTGGTTCGTCTTGGCGCGCGCGTCGGCGAATCGCAAAGGCAGGATACGCCGATTTCCGCGTCGACCATTCATGGATCAGTAGTGTTAAGGATTTGGTAATGGCGCGACCGGATCCGGACGGAACCGGCGCGGCGTTGATATCGGGGACGCAGGCGCTGACGCGCCTGTCCTCCGGGACACGCGAATTTCTCACCTGCATCAGAGGCATGAGAAATTCGCGTCAGGAATCCCATCGGTCATTTTCAATGCCCGATGGGATATTGGGGACGCAGGCGACGCGGACGCGCCAGGGCGGCGCGAATCCGCTAGACTGCTCTTCCCCGGGGGCCAGCAGCGAGCCGCGACGCCATGCGCCAATATCTTGATCTGATGCGCCGAATTCTCGATGAGGGCGTGGTCAAGCACGACCGTACCGGCACCGGCACGATCTC
The DNA here is from genome assembly GCA_016793065.1 of Hyphomicrobiaceae bacterium. Classification (GTDB taxonomy): domain Bacteria; phylum Pseudomonadota; class Alphaproteobacteria; order Rhizobiales; family Ancalomicrobiaceae; genus JAEULV01. Next base: position 76,988 of record JAEULV010000099.1, on the reverse strand, counting down.
GATCTTCGGGCACCAGATGCGCTTCGATCTCGCCGCCGGCTTTCCGATGGTGACGACGAAGAAGCTGCACCTGAAGTCGATCGTGCATGAGCTGTTGTGGTTCCTCGCCGGCGATACCAACATCAAGTATCTGAAGGACAACGGCGTTTCGATCTGGGACGCGTGGGCGGACGAGAACGGCGACCTCGGTCCGGTCTATGGTCACCAATGGCGGTCGTGGCCGACGCCGGAGGGGGGCACCATCGACCAGATCGCCGGCGTGGTCGCCGAGATCCGCCGCAACCCGGACAGCCGGCGGCTGATGGTGACGGCCTGGAACCCGGCGGACGTGCCGAGGATGGCGCTGCCGCCGTGCCATGCGCTGTTCCAGTTCTATGTGGTCGACGGGCGGCTGTCTTGCCAGCTTTACCAGCGCTCCGCCGATGTCCTGCTCGGGGTGCCGTTCAACATCGCCAGTTATGCCCTGTTGACGCTGATGATGGCGCAAGTCACCGGGTTGAGGCCGGGCGAGTTCATCCACACGTTCGGCGATGCCCACCTCTATCTCAACCATCTCGAACAGACCAGGCTGCAATTGTCGCGCGAGCCGAAGCCATTGCCGACGATGTGGATCGAGCCGACGGTCGATGACATCTTCGGCTTCCGCTACGAGCATTTCCGCCTCGACGGCTATGAGGCGCATCCGCATATCAAGGCGGACGTGGCGGTCTAGGGAGGGGGGCGATGGTACAGCTGACGCGAGCCATTCTGCAGCGGCTGGCTGAAGAAAAGGCAGCGGATGCCGAACTGCTCTTTGCCAACCGCCGTTGGTCGAATGCGTATTACCTGTTCGGATATGCGGTGGAGATCGGGTTGAAGGCGGTGGCGGCGCGGCGGTTTCAGCAAGATACCATTCCGGACAGACGACTGGTGAACGCTCTCTACACGCACAAACTGAAGGAACTTGCGGAGATTGCCGGGCTTGCTGACGCGCTCCAAGCAGAACGCGAGCGGGATCGTGTATTCGATGCGCACTGGATCGCGGTGCTCGGCTGGTCGGAAGAAGCGCGGTATGATACCAATCATGAGGATGAGGCGCGCGCGCTGCGCAATGCGGTGACAAGCCCCGATCACGGAGTGATGCGATGGCTGCGTCAATACTGGTGACGGAACAGATTGATGCCGGGCGTCGTCTGATCGATGCCCTGGACGCCGCCGGCGACGCGGTTGATGCGGCGTTCTGGGTTCTTCACGACGCGTTCGAGGACTGGCGACTGTGCCTGAGTTTCGTGAACCCGCCGCATGACCAGATCAGGATGCTGATGAACATCGCGGCGATCATCCGGCGGTTGGATCTCTCGCAGACGCTCGATTCCTCGCTTGTTCGATTGGTGCGGTCCGGCGACACTTACCTCGACGCCATCCAACGCGACGCCTTGTCGATGCGGCAGTTTGGACCAGAGAAGGGGCCGAATAGTCGGGTCCGACGCGTGCGAGGCAGCACGCTGGCCGGGGTGTATTTTGAGGATGCGTTCATCTACCGCGCTCGTAACCCTGACACCGCTGGACAAGAAGCCGTTGCCTGAGGCGTCGGCTTCCGGCAATCGGACGCGCGGCGGGTCCCCGGCTCGCGGTGGCGCGAGTGCGACCCGGTATTTGAACCTCGAATTGGCGATTCCAGCATGAAAGAGCGAGCAAGGAAGGCGCGGACCGCCCCGAAACCCGCCATTGTCGTCAACCCCGTCGCCAAGGCGCTGGCGGTGTTGAAGCCGAAGGTGGTGGAGAGCGAGAAGGCCTACAAGCGGCGGCCGAAAAACCGGCGCGAGGCCGGCGACGGCGGAGAACCGGCATGAGCCTGACGATCCGCGCGGCGCGGGCCGGGGAGGGCGGGCTGGTGCTCGGCTTCATCCGGGCCCTGGCGGCCTACGAGCAACTCGAGCACGAGGTGATGGCGAGCGAGGCGACGCTGGAGGCTGCGCTGTTCGGGCCGGCGCCGAAGGTGTTCGCCGAGATCGCCGAATGGGACGGCGAGCCGGTGGGGCTGGCGCTGTGGTTCTACAATTTCTCGACCTTCCTCGGCCGGCACGGGATCTATCTGGAGGATCTCTATGTCGAGCCGCGCATGCGTGGGCGCGGCATCGGCAAGGCGCTGCTGACGCATCTGGCGCGGCGGTGCGTCGACGAGGGGCTCGGGCGGTTCGAATGGTGGGTGCTGGACTGGAACCAGCCGGCGCTCGATGTCTATCGGGCGATCGGCGCCGAGCCGATGAGCGAGTGGACGGTGCAGCGGGTCAGCGGCGCGGCGTTGCGGCGACTGGCGGGGATGGAAGCATGAGCGCGGCGGTGCCGGTGATCATCGTCGCGGCGGTGGCGCGCAACCGGGTGATCGGGCGCGGCAACGAGCTTGTCTGGCGGCTGCCGTCGGATCTCCGGCACTTCAAGGCGGTGACGCTGGGCAAGCCGGTGGTGATGGGGCGCAAGACGTTCCAGTCGATCGGCCGGGCGCTGCCGGGGCGGCCCAACATCGTCGTCAGCCGCGATGCGGGCTTTGCCGCCGAGGGTATCGAAACGGCGCCGGATCTGGCTACGGCCCTCGCACGGGCGCGGGCGGTGGCGGCCGCGAGCGGCGCCGACGCGGTGGCGGTGATCGGCGGCGGCGAGATCTATGCCCAGGCGATGGGGTTGGCCGACCGGCTGGAGATCACCGAGGTGGATCTGGCGCCGGAAGGCGACACGCTGTTCCCGGCGATCGACCCGCGCCTGTGGCGCGAGGTGGCGCGGCTCGAGGGCATTCGCGGCGAGCGGGACGAGGCGGCGTTTTCCTTCGTCAGCTTTGAACGACGCCGGGATGGCGCGATTTGACGCGGGGCGTGACGTAAATCGGTGCGACTACGTGAAAACATCGAGGTCGCGACGGCGCAGACATTGACGAACCCACCCGCAAGCCCCAATTCAAGCCAACGCATGGCGTGGAGCCGGGGAACCGCACAGGGTTTCCCCTCCGGTGGCGGTGACGTTCGGCGACGGTGTTTCCGATTCCGAAACGATCGGCCCGCCAAGGTGCGCGCGTGTTTCAAACGGGCGAGGGCGAGAACGCCCTTGCCTCGGGCGGACGGGTTGCGGTGATCGCCGGTCCGTCCGGCAGTTGGTCAGGTCAAGAGGATATCCGATGCCGTGGAGCAATCAGAATGGCGGGGGCGGCTGGAAGGGCGGCGGCAATGGCGGCGGCCCCTGGGGGCAGCCACCGCGCGGCGGTGGGCCTTTCGGCGGTGGTGGCGGGGGCGGCGGCAATCAGCCGCCGGATCTTGAGGAACTGCTGCGGCGCGGTCAGGACAAGCTGAAGCGGATGCTGCCGGGCGGCGGTGGCGGCGGCGGCGCGAGCGAGGACGGCATCGGCCCGCGCGGCCTGGCGATCGGCGCGGCGCTGGCGGCGATCGTCTGGCTGGCGACCGGCATCTACACGGTGCAGGAAGGCAATCTCGGCGTCGAGACGGTGTTCGGCAAGGTGACCAACATCACCGGCTCGGGACTTCGCTACAACTGGCCGGCGCCGATCGGCTCGGTGCTGACCGAGCAGGTGCAGTCGGTGCGCGAAATCACCATCGGCATGCGCGATGCCGATCCCAGCGGCCGGGCGCCGCGGCCGATCGCCAATCGCGACGAGAGCCTGATGCTGACCGGCGACGAGAATATCGTCGACATCGATTTCAAGGTGCAGTGGTCGATCAAGGTCGATCCGATCACCTCGGTCGCCGACTATCTCTACAATCTGCCGCCGCAGCAGGAAGCGACGGTGAAGGCGGTGGCGGAAAGCGCCATGCGCGAGGTTGTCGGCAAGTCCGACATCCAGCGGGTGCTGACCGACGACCGGGCGCGGATCGAGCAGTCGGTGCGCGAACTGATGCAGAAGACGCTGGACGAGTATCGTGCCGGCATCAGCGTCGGCCTGGTGCAGATGCAGAAGGTCGACCCGCCGCAGCAGGTGGTCGACGCGTTCCGCGACGTGCAGGCGGCGCGCGCCGATGCCGAGCGCATCCAGAACGAGGCGCATTCCTATGCCAACAAGATCGTGCCCGAAGCGCGCGGCGAGGCGGCACGGGTGATCGAGGCGGCCACCGGCTACAAGACCCGCACGGTCGAGGAAGCCAAGGGTCAGGCCAACCGCTTCCTCAAGGTGCTGGAAGAATACAAGAAGGCGCCGGAAGTGACGCGCGAACGGCTCTATCTGGAAACGATGGAGCGAGTGATGAACGGGATGGACAAGGTGATCGTCGACGGCGCCGGACCGGGTGTCGTGCCGTATCTGCCGCTTGACCGCATGCAACGTCCGGCGCAGCCGGCCAACAAGTCGGGAGCCATGCAATGAAGGGCGGCCTTTCCATCGTCTTCGGCGTGATTCTCGCGGCCGTCGTGTTCGTGCTCTACCAGAGCTTCTTCATTCTTTATCCGTCGCATCAGGCGCTGATCCTGCAGTTCGGGCAGGTGCGCTCGGCGGTGAAGGATCCGGGCCTGCATTTCAAGCTGCCGTTCATCCAGTCAGTCGAGATGATCGACAAGCGGGTGCTGCCGCTGGAAATTCCGCAGCAGGAAGTGATCGCCGCCGACCAGAAGCGTCTGGTGGTGGCGGCGTTCGCCCGCTATCGCATCGTCGATCCGGTTCGGTATTACCAGACGGTGCGGGCGGCGCAGGCGGCGGATGAGCGTCTGAAGACGTTCGTCGCGTCGAACCTGCGCGCGGTGCTGGCGGAAAACACCTTCACCGCCGTGGTGCGCGACCAGCGCGCGGCGCTGATGCAGCGGGTGCAGCAGCAGGTCGACAAGTCGGCGGCCGATCTCGGCATCGACGTGATCGACGTGCGGATTCGCCGCGCCGATCTGCCGGAGGCCAACTCCAACGCGGTGTTCGGGCGGATGCAGACCGAGCGCCAGCGCGAGGCGACCGAGATCCGCGCCCAGGGCGAAGAGGCCTCGCGCCGCATTCGCGCCCGCGCCGATCGCGACCGCGAAGTGCTGGTGGCGGAGGCCAATCGCCAGTCGGAAGAACTGCGTGGCACCGGCGACGGCGAGCGTAACCGCATCTTCGCCGAGGCCTATGGGCAGGATCCGAACTTCTTCGCGTTCTATCGGTCGATGCAGGCCTACGAGAACGGCATGAAGGCGGGCGACACGCGCATGGTGATCTCGCCGCAGTCGGAGTTCTTCCGCTACTTCGCCGATCCGCAGGGCAAGGCGATGGCGCGGCCGAACTGACCGGCGCCACCGATCCGGCAGGCCGCGGCCGAGACATCGACCGCGGCCGACCCGCCAGCAAAAGTATTGCTTGAGGCCGAAGCGCAAGTCGCATCAAATGCGGCGCGAGGCTGGCCGAGAACTGTCGGCAATCCGGGAGAGACCGACTTGGGCAGGGGCAGGGGCGCGGGAACGCAATGAAGGATTTTCTGATCGCGTTTGGCCTGCTGTTCGTGATCGAGGGCCTGATCTATGCGCTGGTGCCCAATCTCGCCAAGACGATGATGAGTCATGTACAGGAAACGCCGGAACACACGCTGCGCATCCTCGGGGTGGCGGCGCTGGCGACCGGGGTATTCGTCGTCTGGCTGGTCAAGGGCTGAGGTCCGGCACGGGCGATCGCGCATCGCCGCTCGCGCGGAATTGACGGCGGGTGCCGTCGACGCGGTCGATTTTCCGCCCCAATTGGGGTCTGTTTAGGCACAAGGCCTGATGGCGCCGGTTCGCGGCGCCGGTGTTGCGTGCCAAGCGAAACGCCGCCCATCGCCCCGGATCGGGGGAGGCGGCGGTCATTCTGATCCATGACGCGAAGTCCCGAGGGGTTGTTTGCGATGATGTTGACCCAGCTCAATCAAGTCCGGTCGCGGTTCCGGCGTGCCGGCGTCGCGGCGCTCGGCGGTGTGGCGCTGGCACTGGCGATCGGCGTTGCCGCGCCGGTGGAGGCGCGCAGCTACAAGGGGCCGGATTCGGTCGCCGACCTGGTGGTGGACCTGCAGGACGCGGTGGTGAACATTTCCACCTCGCAGACCATCGCCGCCGAAAAGTCGGTGCCGATGCCGCAGATCCCGCAGGGGTCGCCGTTCCAGGAGTTCTTCGAGGAGTTCTTCAAGAACCGGCAGAATCCCAATCAGGGACCGCGCAAGGCGCAGTCGCTCGGCTCGGGCTTCGTGATTGACGCAGCCGGCATCATCATCACCAACAATCACGTCATCGACGGCGCCGACGAGATTACCGCCAATTTCGCCGACGGCACCAAGCTGAAGGCGAAGCTGCTCGGCACCGACAAGAAGACCGACATCGCGGTGCTGCAGGTGACGCCGACGAAGCCGCTTAAGGCGGTGCCGTTCGGCGATTCCGACAAGGCGCGGGTCGGCGACTGGGTGATGGCGATCGGCAATCCGTTCGGGCTCGGCGGCTCGGTGACCGTCGGCATCGTCTCGGCGCGCAATCGCGACATCAGCGCCGGACCCTACGACAACTTCATCCAGACCGACGCGGCGATCAACAAGGGCAATTCCGGCGGGCCGCTGTTCAACATGCAGGGTGAAGTGGTCGGCATCAACACCGCGATCTATTCGCCGTCGGGCGGCTCGGTCGGCATCGGCTTCTCGGTGCCGTCGAACACCGCCGTCAGCGTCATTTCGCAGATCCGCGAATTCGGCCAGACCCGGCGCGGTTGGCTCGGCGTGCGCATCCAGAACGTCACCGACGATATCGCCGAGGGCCTCGGCCTGAAGGAGCCGAAGGGCGCGCTGGTCGCCGGCATCACCGAGGGCGGCCCGGCGGAGAAGGCCGGCGTGCAGGCCGGCGACGTGATCCTGAAGTTCGACGGCAAGGACGTGCCGTCGTCGCGGGAGCTGCCGCGCATGGTCGCCGACGCCATCGTCGGCAAGGATGTGCCGGTAACGGTGCTGCGCAAGGGCAAGGAACAGGACATACGCATCGTGCTCGGCCGGCTGGAAGAGGGCGAGAAGGCGGCGGCGGCCGAGAGCGGGCGCGGTTCGGCGCCGGAAGCCAAACCGGTCGCCACCAAGGCGCTGGGGCTGACGCTGTCGGACATCACCGGCGAACTGCGCAGCAAGTTCAAGATCAAGGACAACGTCAAGGGTGTGATCGTCGCCGAGGTGGAAGCCGGTTCGGCCGCGGCCGAGAAGCGGGTTGTCGCCGGCGATGTGATCGTCGAAATCGCCCAGGAGCCGGTGAAGACACCGCAGGAGGCGGTCGACAGGCTGGCCCTGCTCAAGAAGGAAGGCCGCAAGTCGGCGCTGATGCTGATCGCCAACGGCGAGGGTGAGCTGCGCTTCGTCGCGGTGCGGATCGAGTGACCGGGCGGCTTCGGCGACAGGAATGAGATCGACGGCCTTCCCTCCGGGGGAGGCCGTCGGAGTTTTCGGCGTCGGCGACGCCGGTATCGTGGCCCGGCGGGGTATCGGGCCGGAGCAATTCAGCGATCCCTCACGCCCATTGCCGGCGCGGATCGCCTGTCAGTGACGGAACCGCCATGGCCGCGAAACTCTCCATCAACATGAACAAGGTGGCGATGCTGCGCAATCAGCGCGACCTGCCGTGGCCGGACCCGGTGCATTTCGGCCGGATCGGGCTCGCCGCCGGGGCGCACGGGCTGACGGTGCATCCGCGTCCGGACGAACGGCATATCCGGCGCTCGGACGTGCCGGCGCTGGCGGCGCTGATCCGGGCGGAGTTCGCCGATCGCGAGTTCAACATCGAGGGCTACCCGACCGAGGACTTCCTGGCGCTGTGCGAGGCGGCGCGGCCGGATCAGGTGACGCTGGTGCCGGACGAGCCGGGGCAGAAGACCTCCGATCATGGCTGGGACTGCGACCGCCACGGCGCGTTGCTGCGGTCGGTCATCGGCCGGCTGAAGGCGGGCGGCATGCGGGTGTCGGTGTTCCTCGACGCCGATCCGGCGGCGGTGCCGGCAGCGCTGGCGACCGGGACGGACCGGATCGAGCTCTATACCGGCCCCTATGGCGGCTGTTTCGCCGATCCGGCGCGGGCGGCGGTGGAGCTTGGGCGGCTCGGGGCGACGGCGGACGCGGCGGCGGCGGGCGGGCTCGGCATCAATGCCGGGCACGACCTGACGATCGCCAACCTGCCGGCATTGGTGGCGCGAATCCCGGCCTTGCTCGAAGTATCGATCGGCCACTGCTTCACCGCCGATGCGCTCGAACTCGGCTTTGCCGGCGCGACGCGGGCCTATCTGGCGGCGTGCGGGCACGGGTGACCGCGTGGCGAAATCCCGTTCTGGTGACAGCCGGGGTTGGTCTGCTAACACGGCGCAAGGCCGGGTTCGGGGCGGGGCGACTTGATTCGACCACGCGTCAGGCTCCGGCCGGCACAGCCGGATTTGCGCCGGTGCCGGATGTGGAGCGGCTGTCGGCGCGGGGACTTCGATGAAACTATCGCTTGAACAGGATGCGGCGGCGCAGGCGGTCAGCGAATGGCTGAAGCGCAAGGATCAGCCGATTTTCCGCCTGTTCGGCTATGCCGGCACCGGCAAGACGACGCTGGCGCGGCACATCGCCGAGACGGTGCGCGGCGAGGTGCTGTTTTGCGCCTTCACCGGCAAGGCGGCGCAGGTGCTGCGCTCGAAGGGCTGCGACAATGCCCGCACCATCCATTCGCTGATCTACCGGCCGAAGGGCGAGCCGACGGTTGACGAGGAAACCGGCTCGATCTCGCCGTCGTTCACGCTCAATCGCGGCAGCGCGGTATCGAACGCCAAGCTCGTCATTGTCGACGAGTGCTCGATGGTGGACGAGGCGCTGGGGCGGGATCTGCTGTCATTCGGTACGCCGATCCTGGTGCTGGGCGATCCGGGGCAGTTGCCGCCGGTGTCGGGCGGCGGGTTCTTCACCGACGCGGAGCCGGATTTCCTGCTGACCGAGGTGCATCGCCAGGCGCGCGACAATCCGATCATCGCCATGGCCGACGCGATCCGGCAGGGCGGGCGGCTCGACTATGGCGACTATGGCGAGAGCCGGGTGATCCGGCGCGGCGAGATCACCGCCGATCAGGTGCTGGCGGCGGATCAGGTGCTGGTTGGCACCAACAAGTCGCGGCGGGCGTATAACCGCCGCATCCGCGACCTGAAGGGCTTTGTCGGGCTGATGCCGGCCTCGGGCGACAAACTGGTGTGCCTGCGCAACAATACCGAAAAGGGCCTGCTCAACGGTTCGCTGTGGAAGGTGCTGCACGTCGGCAAGGTCAAGGGCGTGGCGCAGGACCTGATGATCCGCTCGGAGGAAGAGGGGCCGCTCGGCGACACGGTGAAGGTCAAGGTGCCGGTGGCGGCGTTCGAGGGCGAGGAGGAATTGCCCTATCTGCTGAAGCGCCGCTTCGACGATTTCGACTATGGCTATGCGCTGACCGTGCACAAGGCGCAGGGCTCGCAGTGGGACAACCTGATCCTGTTCGACGAGAGCTGGGCGTTCAAGGAATATCGCGACCGCTGGCTCTATACCGCGATCACCCGCGCGGCGGTGCGGGTGACGATGGTGCGGTAGGGACGGCGGACGCTTCTTCGCCGCCTCAGCCCATGTGGTGGAACCTGAGGCCGCGCAGATGGGCGACGAGGCCGACGGTGGAGCTGTCCTTGTCGGCGCCGGGGTCGATGTCGCCCTTGATCACCGGCAGCAGTTCGGTGGCGAGCTGCTTGCCGAGTTCGACGCCCCACTGATCGAATGAGTTGACGTCCCAGATGATGCCCTGGACGAAGATCTTGTGTTCGTAGAGGGCGAGCAGGCGGCCGAGGGTGAAGGGGTCGAGCTTGCGATAGAGCAGGGTGGTCGAGGGGCGGTTGCCGGGGAAGACCTTGTGCGGCAGCAGCGCGGCGATGGCGGCTTCGTCCAGGCCCTGCCGTTCCAGTTCTGCGCGCACCTCGATCTCGGTCTTGCCGCGCATTAGCGCCTCGGACTGAGCGAGGCAATTGGCAACGAGCTTGGCGTGGTGATCACCCATGTCCTCGTGCGGCTCGGCGGCGACGAGGAAGTCGCAGGGGATGATCTCGGTGCCCTGGTGGATCAACTGGTAGAAGGCGTGCTGGCCGTTGGTGCCGGGCTCGCCGAAGATCACCGGGCCGGTGGCGCCGGCGACCGGCGTACCGGCCTTGGTGACGCCCTTGCCGTTGCTCTCCATGTCGACCTGCTGCAGGTGCGCGGCGAAGCGCGACAGGCGCTGGTCGTAGGGCAGGATGGCCTGGGTCGAGAGCCCGAGGCCGTTGCGATACCAGACGCCGATCAGGGCGAGGATCACCGGCAGGTTGTCCTCGAGCGGCGACAGGCGGAAGTGCTCGTCCATGTCGTGGCCGCCGGCGAGGAACTCGCGGAAGCGCTCCGGGCCGATGGCGATCATCACCGACAGGCCGATCGCCGACCAGACGGAGTAGCGGCCGCCGACCCAATCCCAGAAGCCGAAGGCGCGATCGGCGGAAATGCCGAAGGCCTCGACCTTCGGGATCGCCGTCGACAGCGCGGCGAAATGGGCGCCGACGGCGGCCTCGCCGAGGGCACCCGCCAGCCAGGCGCGGGCCGAGGCGGCGTTGGTCATGGTCTCGACGGTGGTGAAGGTCTTCGAGGCGATGATGAACAGGGTGGTGGCCGGATCGAGCGTCTTCAGCGTATCGGCGAGGTGGGCGCCGTCGACATTGGAGACGTAGTGGACGCGCGGGCCGTCGTGATAGGGCGCCAGCGCGGTGGTGACCATGACCGGACCGAGATCGGAGCCGCCGATGCCGATATTGACCACGTCAGTGAAGCGGGCGCCGGTGACGCCGGCGATGGCGCCGCAGCGCACCGCCTCGGCGAAGATCGACAGGCGGTCGAGCACGGCATGGATTTCCGGCACGACTTCGACGCCGTCGACTTGAATCGAGGCGCTGGCCGGGGCGCGCAGCGCCGTGTGCAGCACTGCGCGGCCCTCGGTGGCGTTGATCGGCTCGCCGGCGAACATGCGGTCGCGCCAGGTCTCGACGCCGGCGACGCGGGCGAGGCCAAACAGCAGGTCCATCGTTTCGTCGAGCAGGCGGTTCTTGGAGAAGTCGAGCAGGAGGTCGTGTTCGCGGCGGGAGAACCGCTCGAAGCGGGCGGGATCGGCGGCAAACAGCTCGCGCATGTGGCGGGCGGCAACGAGAAAAGCGTGGTCCTTCAGCGCGCGAAACGCGGCGGTGCGATCTTCGAACTGGGTCACGGTCTGATTCCTCTCGTGCCGTTGAGGCAGGTTATATCGACTAAAGTCGAAAGTCTTGTGAGTCAATTCCCGATGAGCCGGCCCAACTTGCTGTTATATCGGCCGAAAATGAGGCCAAAATGTCAATTTTACTGATAGGTCCGGTAGCGAGCATAGCGAGATTGCGCTATCCGCGTCCAGACGGAAGCGCATCGGCATTTCGTCCGCATTTCGGACTTCGAGCGGGACTACAGGCAGGGACAGTTTCCTGGTGCTGCGGTGGCGACATCCAGCGGAGCGCCACAATCGGGCGGGGAGGCAGGCCGTGCAACAGCACGTTCCGGCAAGCACAGACACGTTTGTCCGTTCATTCGCCAAGGGATTGGCGGTGATCCGGTCGTTCTGCAAGGACGCGCCGGAACAGACGCTTTCGGAAGTGGCCGGGCGGACCGGATTGACGCGAGCCGGCGCGCGGCGCATCCTGCTGACGCTGGAGGCGCTGGGATATGTGCACGCCGATGGCCGCAAGTTCCGACTGAGCCCGCGCATTCTCGACCTGGGGCTGGCTTTCGTCGACAGTCATCCGGCCTGGCATTCGGCGCAGCCGCACATGCAGCGACTGGCGAGCGAACACAGCATCGGCTCCGGCCTGACGGTTCTCGACGGCGACAGCATCCTGTTCCTGACGCGGACGATCACGGCGATGGATCCGCTGACGTCGCTGGCGCTGGGCGGACGCTATCCGGCGGCGCAGACCGCCTCGGGGCAGGCACTGCTGGCGGCGCTGGATCTGTTCGAATTGGATCTGCTGCTGACCTCGGTCCGGTTCGAGGAGCGCACTGCCTATTCGATCAAGTCGCGCGCCGAACTGGAAGTGCGGCTGGAGCAGGTGCGACGCGATGGCTATGCGCTGTCGGACCAGGAAATGGCGCTCGGGGTGATCGCCGTCGCCAAGGTGCTGCGGGACAGCACCGGGCGCGTGGTTGCGGCGCTTTCGATCCCGGTGGATGCCGGCCGGTACCAGCCGAGCACGATGCGCGAGACGATGGTGCCGCTGCTGTTCAACGCCGTCGAGCGGATCGAGGCGGATATCCGGGCGCAGCAGGCGAATAGTTAGTCCGGCGGCGACGGCGGACTTGCCAGCGCGACGCGGATCGGCTCTTGTCTGGGCAGGGGCGGCGCTGCCGCCCGCGTCGGCGGACGTTCCGTTCCGGCGTCCAGATGACCGAGTGCGTCAATGAAACCGTTCTTCGTCCTGATCAAATGCCAGCTCGGCCGGGCCTATGACGTCGCGCATGCGCTGGCCGATGCCGAGATCGCCTCGGAGGTCTACTCGACCGCCGGCGACCATGACCTGATCGCCAAGTTCTATGTCGAGGACAGCGACGATATCGGCCACTTTGTCAATGAGCGGGTGCAGCGGATTCCCGGCATCCAGGACACCAAGACGATCATCACCTTCAAGGCGTTCTGATATCCGGCGGCGGTGCTACGGGCGAGCGCTTGCGCTCGCGCCAGGCGATGAAGACGCCGGCGCTGATGACGAACGGCGCGCCGATCCACATGGTCGGCTCCGGCAGGTCGCCGAACAGGATGTAGCCGAGAATAACGATCCAGATCAGCGACATGTACTCGATCGGGGCGATGACCGAGGCATCGGCATAGCGAAATGACTGGGTGAACAGGATCTGGCCGAGGCCGCCGAGAAAGCCGGCGGCGACCAGCAGCGTGGCGTCGTAGGCGGAGGGCGTCACCCAGTTGAACGGCAGGATGGCGCCCGAGAGCAGGGTCGCCAGCAGCGAGAAATACAGCACGATCGCGCCGGTCTTCTCGGTCTTGACCAGCGAGCGGACCTGGATCACCGCCAGCGCCATGAACAGGGCGGAGGCAAGCGCCATCAGCGCGCCGATGGAACGGTCGTCGCCGGCGAGCATGCGGGCGGCATCGATGTGCGGCGACAGCATGATGACGACGCCGACGAAGCCGACGATGACGGCACTCCAGCGATAGATCCGCACCGTCTCGCGCAGGATCAGCGCCGAGAGGACGACGACGAGGATCGGCGCGGCAAAGACGATGGCCTGGGCCTCGGCGATGTGCATGCGCTGGAGCGAGGCGAACCACAGCGTCATGGCGGCGACGCCGGAGAGGGCGCGGGTGACGTGGATCAACGGCCGGCCTGTGGCGAGATCGCCGAGGTGGCCCATGCTCCAGACCATCAGAAACACCGGCAGCAGGGCGAAGGCATTGCGGAAGAACACCACCTCTGTCGTCGGCAGGCGTCCGCCGGTCAGCTTGACCAGGGCGACCATCATGGCAAACACCATGGTGGAGGCGAGCTTCAGGCCGATGCCGATCAGCGGGCGGGGCAGGGAGGAGAGCAAAGCGTGACGATCCGGGTAGCGAGGAGCATTGCGGGGGAGGGCTGTCGAGGACGGCGCGGCATCGCCGACGGGCTTGATGCCGGCAAACGGCGGTCGATCGCGGGCAACGACGTTGCGAACGGCAGGACGGTCACCATGCCCGGAGACGGCGCCGGGGGATAGCGGCTTTCGACATGCCGGCTCCGCGCGGCGACGTGCGCGAAGCCGTGCACCTTGGCGCAAGCGGCTGCAGGCGGGGCGTCGCTGTCGGCAACGGATTTTTGAACGCTGCTCAAATTGTGACCAAACTGCAACATTCTGTAGCAAAGTCGGATGAATGCATTTTAATGATCTTTGTTCAATAAATGGCGATCGAATTCAAGCCGGTGCCGGTTCGGCTGCTTTTCGCGTCACAGGTTTGATTCCGCTACGTTTTCGTAAAATTGCGTTAAATCAATCGGTTGAATTCACGGTTTTCGCGCCGGTTTGCGAGTGGCTGCGGCGAAAGACGAGGCAGTTGCGAGGCGAGCGGGCTTCGGATTTAGTTTGTCACAAAGAAGGCAGTCGATCCCCGGTCGACTCGGGAGGAACAGGTTCACCGCCATGTCAGTCACGAAGAAGTACCTCTGGATGTCGTCGGTTGCCCTCGTCGGCGCCGCGCTGATGACCGCGCAGGCCCAGGCCGGCGCCTTCGGCACCCGCCAGCAGTCCGGCTATTATCTCGGCCAGGCTTATGCCGGCGTCGGCGCGCCCGGCCCGTCGATCTCGGGCATGTACTGGAACCCGGCCGTCGTCACCACCGCCAAGGTGCGCACCTCGGAAAGCCATCATTCGCTGGTGTGGTCTTCGGTTGACATCCAGCAGACCAATCTTGGCGGCACCGGCTCGGCCAGTTCCGATACCTTCGGCTGGATTCCGACGTCCTATACCGCGATCCCGCTGAACAACGGCTTTTTCGTCGGTCTGCATACGGCGGCGCCGTACGGTTCGCTGACGAAGTACCAGAACCCGTGGGGCACGGGCGGCACCGGCAGCTTCTACGCCGCCACCTCGCAGGTGCGATCGATCAACCTGAATGCCATCGTCGGCTATCAATTCAGCGATCAGCTCAGCGTCGCCGCCGGTCTGCAGGCTCAGTACTTCTCGGTCCGCTTCACGCGCGGCATCCCGGGTGGGCTCGAACTCAAGGGCAATGACTGGGGCTTCGGCTTCACCGCCGGCGTGACCTACAAGCCCGTCGCCGGCACCGAAATCGGTATCGGCTATCGCTCGGCGATCGAGCACGACATCGGCGGCAAGTTCTCGGCGCCGGCGTTGCTGGTGCCGCGCGGGACCAAGGTGACGGCCGATATCACCCTGCCGCAGATGGCCACCATCGGCATCCGCCAGAAGATCAACGACCAGTGGACGGTTTCGGCCTCGGCCGAGTGGGTCGGCTGGAGTTCGCTCGGCCCGACGCCGATCGTTGCCAAGGCGAACGGCGCGACGCTGACGACGCTGAACAACTTCAACTATGACGACGGCTGGTACTTCGCGATCGGCGCCGAATACAAGTATTCGGAAAGCCTGACGTTCCGGGCTGGCGTTGGCTATGAGATTTCGCCGATCCCGGACCATATCCGGACGATGGGCGTTCCGGATGCCGATCGTCTGTGGCTGAG
This sequence comes from Hyphomicrobiaceae bacterium, assembly GCA_016793065.1. Taxonomy (GTDB): domain Bacteria; phylum Pseudomonadota; class Alphaproteobacteria; order Rhizobiales; family Ancalomicrobiaceae; genus JAEULV01. The sequence continues at coordinate 61,789 of JAEULV010000099.1, read as the reverse complement.
TGCCGGCGCGACCTACAACTACTCGAGCCGACTGTCGTTCGATCTGGCCTATACCCATATCAACACGATCAGCGCGACCTACGACCTGAGCAGTGTCGCGGCCAATCCGAACGCCAACCCGCTCGCGCCGTTCACCGGCAAGTCGGATACCAACATCAACATCATCGGCCTTGCCGTCCGCTACAAGTGGGATGAGCCGCCGAAGGCGGAGCCGCTGCCGGTCAACGCCAAGTTCTGATCGTTACGCGCGGAAGTCTGGGCAGGGGCCGGTGGAAACGCCGGCCCCTTTGCCGTTGCGGGGTGGCGATCGCTGCCTGCGGCTGGCGAGCCGATCGGTCGCGTCCGACATCGGTTGGCATCGGGCCGGGCGAATGCGATCATGGGAAGGACTCAATTGGCCCCGATCATGCTCGATCCGGGCTCGGGCCTTCGTCGTATTGGCGATGGGACAGCGTCGGGGCTCCCGTGGCGCGGGGGCTTTCCGTGAAGGGTGGAGGCGGAAGCCGGTGATGGGCGACGACGTGACGGCGCGGACGGTTCGGCAAGTGCGGGCCCTGTTCATTTCCGACGTGCATCTGGGCACGAAGGGGGCGAAGGCGGAGCGCCTGCTGGATTTCCTGCGCCATCATCAGGCCGGGACGATCTTCATTGTCGGCGATCTGGTCGACGGCTGGCGGCTGCGCAAGACCTGGTACTGGCCGCCGAGCCACATGGACGTGCTGCAGACCCTGCTGCGGGCGGGGTCGCAGGGGGCGCGGGTTGTCTATATTCCGGGCAATCACGACGAATTTGCCCGCGATTATGTCGGCCACCAGTTCGGCGTCGTCGAGGTGAAGCGGGATGCGGTGCATGTGACGGCCGACGGCCGGCGCTTCCTGGTGATGCATGGCGACGAGTTCGACGTCGTCGTCGGCAATGCCCGCTGGCTGGCGCTGCTGGGCGACTGGGCCTATGTGGCGGCGATGCAGGTCAACTGGCCGATCAATTTCGTCCGCCGCCGGTTGGGCTTCTCGCCGTGGTCGCTGTCGGCATGGGCGAAGTCCAAGGTGAAGGGCGCGGTGAACGCCATCGGCTCCTATCGCGATACGCTGTCGAATGCGGCGCGCAAGCGCGGGGTGGACGGCATCATCTGCGGCCACATTCACACGGCGGCGATCGAGGAAGGCCCGCAATTCAGCTACGTCAACACCGGCGACTGGGTGGAAAGCTGCACGGCGGTGCTGGAGAACGTTGACGGTCGGCTCGAATTGGTTCATTGGCCGGAGCAGGCGGCGGCGGAGACATCAACCGCCGACGAGAGCGGAAAGGCGCGGCCTGCGGCATGAGTCGAGTTCTGATCGTCACCGATGCCTGGCGGCCTCAGATCAACGGTGTTGTGCGCACCCTTGAGCGGCTGTCGGAGGAACTGGTCAAGCTGGGCGAGGAGGTGGAATTCCTCACGCCGGCGGATTTCCGCACGTTGCCTTGCCCGACCTATCCGGAAATCCGGCTGAGCCTGACGCGGCAGAAGACCGTGGCGCGGCGGATCGCCGAGATCGCGCCGGACTATATCCACATCGCCACCGAGGGGCCGCTGGGGTTGATTGCGCGGCGGATCGCGCTGAAGACCGGACGCGGCTATACCACCAGCTATCACACCCGGTTTCCGGAATACCTGCGGGCGCGGCTACCGGTGCCGCTGGCGTGGTCCTATGCCTGGCTGCGGCGGTTCCACAATTCCGCCGCCGGCTGCCTGGTGGCGACCGAGAGCCTGCGCGCGGAACTCACGGCCAAGCGGTTCAAGAACCTGCTGATCTGGTCACGCGGCGTCGATACCGACAAGTTCCACCCGCGCGAGGGGCGGCCGCTCGATCTCCCGCGGCCGGTGTTCCTGCATGTCGGGCGGGTGGCGGTGGAAAAGAACCTCGAGGCCTTCCTCAAGCTCGATCTGCCGGGCTCGAAGCTGGTGGTCGGCGGCGGACCGCAGCTTGACGAACTCAAGGTGAAATATCCGGACGTAACCTTCACCGGCGCCAAGACCGGCGAGGAGCTCTACGCGCTCTATTCGATGGGCGACGTGTTCGTGTTCCCCTCGCTCACCGACACGTTCGGCAATGTGGTGGTCGAGGCGCTGGCGTCGGGGGTGCCGGTGGCGGCGTTTCCGGTGACGGGGCCGCTCGACATCATCGGCGACAGCGGCGCCGGCCGGCTCGGCTGGGACCTGCGGCAGGCGGCGATCGATTGCCTGGCGCTGTCGCGGGAGACGGCGCGGGCGCATGCGCTGACGTTCTCGTGGGAGGCGTCGGCCCGCCAGTTCATGGAATGCCTGCGCAGTGCCCAGGGCGTGCGCGACCAGCGGGCGGACGCTGTCCTGGCCAAGGGCGGGTGAGGGCGGCCGGCATGGCTGCCATTCGCCGCGCGGCTGGCGTCGGCGACTGATCCGGGCGAGACAAGCACGGACCGGCCGGCCGCGACGGCCGCGTCGCGAGCGCCGGCGCGGGGCGATGCCCGACCGAAGGGTCGAACAGTTCAGGTCTTCATTTTCATGCCGGTCATTCTCGCCCTCGCGGCTGCCGCTTTCCTGTCGACGATCGTGATGCGGATGACCGATCCGATCATGCCGCTGATCGGCGGTGACCTCGGCATCGAATCAAGCACGGTGGCGTTGCTGGCGTCGGCCTATGCGGTGCCCTACGGGGTGTTCCAACTGGTCTGGGGACCGCTCGGCGATCGCCATGGCAAGCTGAAGGTGGCGCGGATCGCCGTCATCGGGCTCGGCCTCACCATCGTCGCGACGGCTTTAGCGCCGGGTTTCGGCCCGATGCTGGCGGCGCGGTTCCTGTCGGGGATGATCGGCGGGGCAATCATCCCGCTGGGGCTTGCCACCATCGGCGACTGCATCGCCATCGACAAGCGGCAGGCGTTCCTGTCGCGGTTCATGGTGGCGGTGATCCTCGGCTCGATCACCGGCGGCGTGCTGACCGGCATCCTCGCCGATCACCTGCCGTGGCGGATGGTGCTGGCGGGCTATGGCGCGGCGACGCTGGCGGTCGGCGTCGGGCTCGCGCTGCTGCGGCTGGCGGACAGTCCCAACCCGGCGTTTTCGCTCAATCCGACGGCGCTCGGCGCGCGTTATGTCGAGATCGGCTCGCGGCCAGCGTCGCGGCGGCTCTTGGCGGTGGTGTTCGTCGAGGGGCTTCTGGTGTTCGGCATCGTGCCGTTCATCTCGCCCTACCTGCATGAGATTCGCGGCGCCAGCTTCACCGAGATCGGCGTGGTGATCGCCTGTTTCGGCCTTGGCGGCATCGTTTTCAGCCTGGCGGTCAACCGGCTGCTCGGCTGGCTCGGGCCGTCGGGCGGCCTGCGCTTCGGCGGGCTGATGCTGGGGCTGATGCCGGTGCTGTTCCTCTTCGAGATGCCGCTGCCGGGCTATGGGCTGGTCTGGCTCGCCACCGGCTTCGGCTTCTATTACTTCCACAACACGCTGCAACTGCGGGCGACCGAGATGGCGCCGGAGGCGCGCGGCTCGGCGTTTTCGCTGTTCGCGTTTGCGTTCTTCGTCGGACAGGGCATCGGGCCGACGCTGGCCGGCGCGCTTGTCGGGTCGCTCGGCTATGCCGGCACGATCGCGCTGGCCGGGGCCGGGCTCGCCGGCCTCGGGCTTGTCGCCACGCGCGTCATTCGCGTCGGCGGTACGAGCGGTTGAGGACGGATCAGCCGGGGAAGCTCTGGGCGCCGATCATGTTGGCGTCGCCGTGGCCATCAAGGAAGATGCAGGCCTCGCTCTCCATCCCCTGAATGTAGCACAGCATCGGCCGCTTCTGTCCGCGCAGATCCTCATACATCGAGCGGTCGACGCCTTCGTCGGGATAGAAGGGGAACTCGCCGTTCATCGGCTGTTCCTTGCCCTTTGCCCAGCGCGGCAGGTCGGCGGTGGTCTTGCGCGCCTTGGCGGCGTCAACGATCCACGCGCCCAGCGCCTTCTTCATCGAGGCGAGATCGGTGACCTCGTAGAAGGCGGCGTTTTCATCGACCTTGCCGACATAGACCTCGGTCTCGGTGCCGGCGCGATCGCGCAGATCAAGCCGAATCTTGGCGGTGGCGCATTTCGGCCCGCTCGAGGCGACGACGATCGATACGCCGTCGGCGCCGGCCCAGGGCACGCTGAGCTTGGCCGCGCATCCTTGCGCCATTGCCGGCTGGGCCCAGGCCCCCGCCATACCGACCAGCACCGCCATGATCCACGCACGCATTCCGGCTGCCCCCATCTTGTTTCGCGGCGACGCTAGCACATTGATCGTCCCAGACAATCGCCAACTTGCGGCGGCCGCTCGCCGGATCGGCGCGGGGACGGCGCGTCAGCGGTTCAGCCGCGCCCATACCTTTTCCGGGGTTGCCGGCATGTCGATGTGGCGGATGCCACGGACGGCGAGGGCATCGACGAGGGCGTTCATCACCGCCGGGCAGGCGCCGATGGTGCCGGCCTCGCCGGCGCCCTTGATCCCGAGCATGTTGGTGGTCGAGGGGACGTTGCGGGTCTCGAAGTGGAAGCTCGGGATCTGGTCGGCGCGCGGCATACCGTAGTCCATGAACGAGGCGGTCAGCAGCTGCCCGTCGGCGTCGTAGACGGTGTTTTCGGTGAGGGCCTGGCCGATGCCCTGGGCGATGCCGCCATGGATCTGGCCGGCGAGCAGGATCGGGTTCAGGGTAACGCCGAAATCGTCGATGCTGGTATAGGCGAGGATCTCGACGGCGCCGGTCAACGGGTCGACTTCCAGTTCACACACCTGCGTGCCGTTGGGATAGGTGGCCTCGGCCTGCTTGAAGGCGGCCTTGGCCTTGCGTGCCTCGGCGTCGGGCGCGGCGGCGGCGATCTCGCTCAGGGTCATTTCGCGATCGGTACCAGCGATGCGGACGCGGCCGGCGTCGAGTTCGAGGTCGGCGATGGCGGTTTCGAACTTGTCGGCGGCGATGGCCTTGATCTTTTCCACCAGCACCTTGGAGGCGAGATCGACCGAGGCGGCGCCGAGGGGGATCGAGCGGGAGCCGCCGGTGCCGCCACCGTTGGCGACCTGGTCGGTGTCGCCCTGGACGACGTGAATGCGTTCCATGTCGAGGCCGAGGTGACCGGCGATGACCTGGGCATAGGCGGTGGCGTGGCCCTGGCCGTTGGTCTGGGTGCCGATGAACAGGGTGATGGAGCCGTCGTCGTTGAGGCTGAGGTTGGCCTCCTCGGCGCCGGGGAAGGCGCAGGCCTCGATATAGGACGCAAGGCCTATGCCGCGTAGCTTGCCGTTGGCGGCGGAGGCGGCGCGACGGGCGGGGAAGTCGTTCCAGCCGGAGGCCTCGACGGCGCGGTCGAGGTGGCCGGCGAACTCGCCGGTGTCGTAGAGCCGGCCGGTCGGCGTGCGATAGGGCAGTTGCGCCGGGGCGATGAAGTTGATCTTGCGCAGTTCGACCCGGTCGACGCCGAGTTCGGCGGCGGCGAAATCGATGGCGCGCTCGATCAGGTAGGCGGCTTCCGGCCGGCCGGCGCCGCGATAGGCATCGGTCGGGGCGGTGTGGGTGAGGACGCCGCGAACGTTCACCGCAAGGGCCGGAATATCGTAAAGTCCGGTCGACATGGTGACGCCGACCCAGGGAATGAACGGCGCGTACTGGTTGAAATAGGCGCCGATATTGGCGACGACGTCGACCTTCATGCCGACGATGCGGTGGTTGGCGTCGAAGGCGAGGTCGACGCGGCTGAGATTGTCGCGGCCATGGGCGCAGGAGAGGAAATGCTCGGTGCGTTCCTGCACCCATTTCACCGGCCGGCCGAGGGCCTTGGCTGCGACCATGGCAAGGGGATATTCGTGATAGACGAAGGTCTTCGGCCCGAAGCCGCCGCCGACGTCGGGCGTGATGACGCGGATCGCCTTGGGGTCGATCCTGAGGATCGACTTGGCGATGATGTCGCGCAGGCCGTGGCCGCCCTGGGTGCCGAGCGTCAGAGTGTAGCGCTCGGTGTCGGCGTGCCATTCGGCGACGCAGGCGCGGCCCTCCATGTAGTTGGGCACCAGCCGGTTGTTGACGACATCGAGGCTGACGACGCGGGCGGCGCCGGCAAAGGCAGCTGCCGTGGCGTCGGCGTCGCCCGAGGCATAGGTGAAGGCGAGGTTGGAGCCGCGATCGGGCCAGACGAGCGGGGCGGCGGGATCAAGGGCGCGGCCGGTTTCGGCAACGACGTCGAGCGGCTCGTATTCGACAAAGATCGCCTCGGCGGCGGACTTGGCGGCGTTGACGCTGTCGGCGACGACGAAGGCGATGGGATCGCCGACATAGCGGACGGTGTCGGTGTTGAGCAGCGGCCGGGGCGGCACGGCGGGCAGCGAGCCGTCCGGCTGCTTCATCAGCGCGCGGCAGGGCAGCAGGCCGAGATCGGCGATGTCCGGCTCGGTGAGGATCAGGTGCACGCCCTCGGCGGTGCGGGCCTCGTCGAGATTGGCGAGGGTGAAGCGGGCATGGGCCATCACCGAGCGCAGCACCACGGCATGGAGCGTGCCCGGCGGGGTGTAGTCGCCGGTGAACTGGCCATGCCCGGTGATCAGGCTGGCGTCTTCCTTGCGCAGGGCGCGGGCGCCGATGCCGAACTTCACGGGGGCAACCGGTTGGGTCATGGCTTGTCCTCTCGAAGGGGGCTGTCGTGCCGTTGGCCTGGACGGGCGCGCGCGGCGGCGCGGCCAAGGTGGCGCGGCGAGGCAGGCGGGGCAAGAGGCAAATCTGAAAATCGCCGCCGCGGATATGCGCCATGCGAGCGGGGGAGGGCTGGCGGCGAACGGCGCAAACGACAAGGGCGGCGCGCCGGCAATCGACGCACCGCCCGAGGATGATCCGGCAGGGCCGGTATGGTCAGTTGACGCCGAGCTTCTTCTGCAGGTTGGTCGACGACGTGGTGTACTGGAAGACGATGCGTTGGTCGGGGCTGACGATGCGCTTGGCGGCCTGGGCCATCAGCGCACCTTCGTGGAAGCCGGAGAGGATCAGCTTCAGCTTGCCCGGATAGGTGTTGATGTCGCCGATGGCGAAAATGCCCGGGGTCGAGGTCTCGAAGCGGGCGGTGTCGACCGGGATCAGGTTTTCGTTGAGGTTGAGGCCCCAGCCGGCGATGGGGCCGAGCTTCATGGTGAGGCCGAAGAACGGCAGCAGCCGGGTGGCGGCGACGCTGGTGGTGGCGCCGTCGTTGCGCTTGACCACGGCGGCGGTGATCTGGCCGTCGGCACCCTCGAGGCCGGTGACCTGGCCGATCTCCAGCTTGAGCTTGCCGGCCGCGACCAGTTCGCGCATGGCGCCGACCGAGTGGGGGGCGGCGCGGAAGTCGTCGCGGCGGTGCAGCAGCGTCACCGAACGGGCGATCGGCTGCAGGTTCAGCGTCCAGTCGAGGGCGCTGTCGCCGCCGCCGACGATCAGCACGTCCTGATCGCGGAAGGCCTCCATCTTGCGCACGGCGTAATAGACCGACTTGCCCTCATAGGCCTCGATGCCGGGCACCGGCGGACGCTTGGGCTGGAACGAGCCGCCGCCGGCGGCGATGACCACGACCTTGGCCTTGAACAGCTCGTCGGCGTCGGTGGCGACCTCGAAGGTGCCGTCCTCGAGCTTCTCCAGCCGCTCGACCATGCGCGAGAAGTGGAAGGTCGGATGGAACGGCTTGATCTGTTCCATCAGGTTGTCGACCAGGCCCTGGCCGGTGACCATGGGAAAACCGGGAATGTCGTAGATCGGCTTTTCCGGATAGAGTTCGGCGCATTGGCCGCCCGGCCGATCGAGGATGTCGATGACGTGGGCCTTGAGGTCGAGGAGGCCAAGTTCGAACACCGCGAACAGGCCGACCGGACCGGCTCCAACGATGACGACATCGGTTTCAATGATCTGGGGCATGGCGGGTTCCGCGTTGCTCGGAGAACTGAGTGGACCGCGTCTTTAGCCTTTGGCGGGGCCGAGCGAAAGGCATGTCCGCCCCGCAAACGGTGGTTTGCGAGCATGAAATTCCATCGGAGCGGATTTTCGCCCGGGAGCGCGAAAGCGCAACCCGGATCAAGCCGCCCCTCGTATGGTGACGGGATGACGACGATGAACAAGCCAACCACGCGCGCCGCCTGGGCCGAGCGCATCGAACGGGTCGCCCGGCACTTGGGCGAGCACCTTGACGACGAACTCGACTTCACCCGGCTGGCGGAGATCGCCTGTCTGTCGCCCTATCACTTCCACAGGGTCTATGCCGGCATCACCGGCGAGACCGTGCAGGAGACCGTGCGTCGTCGCCGGCTGCAGCGGGCCGCCTACCAGCTGGTGAGCGGCGCCGATCCGGTGGCGATGATCGCAAACCGCGCCGGGTATGGCTCGGCGGCGGCGTTCACGCGGGCGTTCCGCGCCGATTACGCCGTGCCGCCCGCCGCCTATCGCCGCCGCAAGCAGTTGACCGAGCCGGCCGCGCGCCGCTCGGGTCGGGAGGATGCCGTCATGCATAGCGTCGAAATCGTCGAAGCCCCGGCCATGCGCCTTGCCAGGTTGCCGCATTCGGGTGCCTACATGGAAATCGGCACGACATTCGAGCGGCTGGGGCCGATCGCCGGGGCGCGCGGCCTGTTCGGACCGAAGACGTTGATGGTCGGAGTGTATTTCGACGATCCGTCGTCGGTGCCGGCATCGAAGCTGCGGTCGTTCGCCGGCATCATCGTCGATGACGACGCGGTGATCGCGGCGCCGCTCGAGGAGTTGCGGATCACCCGGGGGCCGACGGCGATGATGCGGCATGTGGGGCCGTATTCGGAGCTGGAAGGCGCCTACAAGTGGCTCTATTGCGAGTGGCTGGCGCAGTCCGGTCGCGAGCCGGGCGACGAGGCGGCCTATGAGGTTTATCGCAACGACCCGCGCTCGACCGCGCCGACCGACCTGGTCACCGACATCCACATCCCGCTCAAGGCTTGATTGTTGGCAGAGTTTGGCAAAGAATGCCATGGTTGAGTGGCTCGAAAGGCTCGATCATGGCGACCATGAACATCTCCTTGCCCGGTCAGATGCGGACCTGGGTCCAGGCTCGCATCGAGAGTGGAGAATACGCCAATGCCAGCGATTATGTTCGCGACCTGATCCGCCGAGACAAGATCCGCCTGGAGCAAAGGCGGGTCTTCCTCGATGACCTGCATGAGGGGCAGGCTGCGGCCGATCGAGGCGAGGTGATGGACCTGGACGCCGCCTTTGATGCCGCACAACACTTGATCAAATCGGACGTTGGTGGCAACCTTTGAGGGCATGAAGGTTGTCATTACCAGGCCGGCCACACAGGATCTGAATTCGATCGCGCGGTTCATCGCACGCGACAATCCGGTGCGGGCGCGAAGCTATATCGAGCGGCTGCGCGTCAAGGCACAATCCATTGCCGATGCGCCCCATGGATATGAAGTCATCAATTCTGCTTTTGGTCGAACCGTACGTCGTCGCCCAGTTGACGATTATGTCATTTTTTATGAAATTCACGAAGATCGAATTGTCATTATTAGAATTTTGCACTCGGCGCGGGATTTTTCGGAATTGATCTAGTGCCGGTGAGCGAGTGCGGCCGTCGCTGGCAGCGGGGCGGCGGCTTCCGTCCCAAGGCGCTGGAAATCGAAGCTCTCGCGGATTCCGCTGGCGCGTCGCGTCAGTGGTCAACTCGGGCGGGCGCCATGCGGCGCATGATGTCGTTGCCAAGCCGCATGGGGTTGGCAACAACTTCGAAGACCTGACGGCGGTGTTGGCTGCGTCAGTCCCCGGGCGCGAATGTGGATCGCCAGACTGCCTCAGGCCTGGCGTTCCGGGACGTTGACGGTGAGGCCGTCGAGGTCGGCGGTGAGCTTGATCTGGCAGGAGAGGCGGGAGTTCGGCTTCACGTCATAGGCGAAGTCGAGCATGTCTTCCTCCATCGGCTGGGGCGAGCCGGTGGGGCCGACCCAGGCGTCGTCGACATAGACGTGGCAGGTGGCGCAGGCGCAGGCGCCGCCGCATTCGGCCTCGATGCCCGGGATCATGTTGCGGATCGCCGCTTCCATCACGGAGGAGCCGACTTCGGCCTCGACCGTATGGGTGGCGCCGTCGAAGGTGATGAAATTGATCTTGGGCATGGCCGTCTCGTCGCTCCGGTCGTGGCTACCCGCCTTGCGGCCACGCGTCGAGCGTCCGGGGCCGGGGCATGAAAGGTCTCCGCCGACATAGCCGAAACGGTGAAGAGGTCAAGCGTCGCGTTGTCGCTTCTGCCCCGCGCCGGCAGCGAGGACAGGTCCGTGCCGACGCCTGGCGAGAGCCGACGGGCGGGATCGCGCTGGATGGTGCGGCCGCGTCAGCCGACCAGCAGACCCTCGATGAAGCCGTTGGTGTCGCCGATCGCCCGGTCGAGTTCGGCAACGAGGGTGGCGACGCCGTCCTCGGCGGCGTTGGCTTCGACCTCGCCGGCGATTTCGGCGACGCGCCAGGCGCCGATGCCACGGGCCGAACCCTTGATGGTGTGGGCGACGATGCGGCGGTCGTCGCTGGCGGGACCGGCCTTCAGCCTGGCGATGCACTGGCGCGACTGGCGCAGGAACAGGGCCAGCACCTCGCGTTCGAGATTGCGATCGCCGAAGGTATGGCGCGACAGGTGCACCAGATCGACCGGGCGGTTGGCGCGCTCGGGCGTCAGGTTCAGCGGCATCATCGGTTCGCCGTTCGGTGCGGTCGAGGTCATCATCATGATTTTCGCGTCCCTTTCCCGCCGGGGTTGCTCCCCGGTCGTCGATGCCGAAACCCTAGCAGCGGCCGGATAAGATGAAGTTAAGCCACATTATGAATCGATTTAAAGCGAGTCAATCGACCGATTCGGCCGGAAAGGCGTTCCGATGGGGCGAGAATGCCGGCGAGCACGGGCGGCGGGGCGAAATATGCTGTGGATGGAGCCACGGCCGGCGGCAATGCCGATCCGCGAATTTGCGTGGCGCCGCAAGCCGCCCGGCGCTGCGTTCACGTTTCGGCAGACGGCGGTCGGCGGGTCGGTTCGGCGGCGCGAGGGGGCGTTTGATCGATCGAAACAGCGTTCAGGCGTCGATCCGGCCCTGCCTGCCGTCGCGGCGCTTCCCGAAGGGCAGGGGACGCGGAATGATTGACGGGCGTTAACCCTGTTTGCGGAATGTGAAACACACCTGTTTCATGATCGTTAATGTGCCATTACCATGCGGACATGAAATTCTGGGATCATGTGTTCCGAACTGTGCCAATCCGGTACACATGGTTAACAGATCGCTGCCCGAGTATCGAAGCTCGGGCGGTTGTGGACGGTAGTTTAACAGTTGAGTGACGGGCGTCGGTCAGACGGGGACCCTGACTGATGTCCGATGCGGCAGTGTTGTGACCCGAGGCTTGTGAAGACCATGGCTATGACTCCGAACAAGGCGACTGACCCGACCGAAGCAGCCCTCTCGGCCGTCGAGGAAGCGCTGAAGCTCGAATTCGGCGGGCCGAACCCGGGTAGCGACAGCCTGATCATGAAGGACATGACGGCGGAAGATCCGGCGGGCGACCTGTTCGAGAAGCCAAAGGCAACGATCGAGGCGCCGAAGGCCCCGGCCAAGAAGGCATCGGTGCAGCTTGATGCCGAGGTGCTTGCCGCCGTCGAGCAGGCGGTTTCGACCCTGCCGGGCATGGCGGGCGGCGCGGCTGCCGGCGCGCAACCGGCGGCGCAGCCTGCCCCTGCTGCGCCGTCGACCGCCACGGCCGAGCCGGCCCGCCCGGTGCCGCCGCGTCCGGCCGCCAATGACGACCGTGCCTCGGCGGTCGGCGATCTGGTCTATGCGCTGCAGCGCCGCCCGGCCGGCACGCCCTATACGGTGGCAATGTTTGCCTCGATCCTCTGGGTCGCCGTTGGCGGTTGGCTCGCCTGGATTTCGCACGGCGCGCTGATCGGCGCGTCGGATTCGGTTCTCGGCGTCGTGGCCAATCCGGCGATCGTTTGGGCGGCGGTGGCGATCGTCGCGCCGGTGTTCCTGTTCTACGCGATTGCCGGCATGATCTGGCGGTCGAACGACCTGTCGCTGAAGGCGCGGTCGATGGCGGAAGTGGCCCTGCGCCTGGCCGAGCCGGAAGCAGTGGCGCGTGAGACCGTGGTCAATGTCGGTCAGGCCATTCGCCGCGAGGTCGCGGCCATGGGCGACGGCATCGAGCGGGCGCTGTCGCGCGCCAGCGAACTCGAGGTGCTGGTTCACAACGAAGTGTCGTCGCTCGAGCGGGCCTATGGCGACAACGAAGTGCGCATCCGCAGCCTGATCGAGGAACTGGTCACCCAGCGCGAAGCGATCATCAATAATGCCGAGCGGGTGCGCTCGTCGATCAGCGGCGCGCACGACACGCTCGCCAACGAACTGCGTGAAACGCGCGAGCGGATCGTGACCTCCGTCGATGAAGCGACCAATCGGTTGACCACCTCGGTCGGATCGAAGGGCGACGAGATGACGTCGGCGATCACCGTCGCCGCCAGCACCATGGTGTCGAGCATCACCGAGCGCGGCACGGAAGTGGTCGACCGGCTGTCGTCGACCGGGCGCGAGGTGACCGAGACGCTGGCCGCCAAGGGCAACGAGATCAACGACACCATCGCCAATACGGGCTCCTCGCTGGTTGAGACGCTGGCCTCGCGCGGCACCGAACTCAACGACACGCTGGCCTCGACCGGCATCAAGGTCGCCGACACGCTGGCGGCGCGCGGCGCCGAGTTGAACGACACGCTTGCCGCGACGGGCGCGACGGTCGCCGAGACCATCGCCATCCGCGGCACCGAGATCAACGACACGCTGGCCGCGACGGGCGCGACCGTTGCCGAGACCATCGCGATCCGCGGCACCGAGATCAACGACACGATCGCCTCGACCGGCACGCGCGTCGCCGAGACCATTGCCAGCCGCGGCACCGAGATCAACGACACGCTGGCCGCGACCGGCTCGAATGTCGCCGAGACCATCGCGATCCGTGGTACCGAGATCAACGACACCCTGGCCTCCACCGGCACCCGCGTCGCCGAGACGATCGCCAGCCGTGGCGGCGAGATCAACGACACGCTGGCCCGGACCGGCGCCAATGTGGCCGAGACGCTGGCGGCGCGCGGTGCCGAGATCAACGACACGCTGGCCAATACCGGCGCGGTCGTCACGTCGACGCTGGCGACGCGCGGAGCGGAGATCAACGAGACCCTGACGGCGACCGGCATGGCGGTTTCCGACACGATCACCCGTCGCGCCACCGAGGTCACCGAGACCCTGCGCGACCGTTCGGCCCAGATCGACGAGACGCTGACCCGTACCTCGGGCGAGATCGTCGAGACGATCACGCTGCGCGGCGGCGAGGTCACCGAGGCGCTGAACCGCGCCGGCGCCGAACTGTCCGAGACCTTCATCCATCGCGCCCACGAAGTGGTGTCGTCGATCACCGCCACCGGCACGCAGATCGTCGACACGCTCGACCAGCGCACCCGCGAGGTGTCGGACGCGCTCAAGGGCACCGGCGAATCGCTGGTCGTCGATCTCAGCCTGCGCGGCTCGGAGATCACCGAAAAGCTCGACGAGACCGGCACGCGCATCGCCGAGACGATTTCGACGCGCGGCGGCGAACTCGCCAACCGCCTGTCGATCACCGGCGACCGCATCTACGACTCGATCACGGTGCAGGGCGCCGAGCTGGAAGAGCGGCTGGCCGAGGGCGGCCGCAACCTGTCGACGCTGATCCAGGACCAGACCGAAAACCTCAAGGGCCAGCTGGCCTCGACCTCGATCGAGGTGTCCGAGGCGCTGACCAACCGTTCGGTCGAGATCGCCACCCGGCTTGCCCAGGCCAGCGCCGAAATGGCGCGACTGGTCGGCGCGCGCGGCGATGCCATCACCGCCGACATCAGCGCCGTCGGCGCGTCGGTGGCCGATACCATCGCCACCCGTGGCAAGGAGATCGAGGCGGGGCTGGCCGACAACATCAAGGTGCTCGACGACATCGTCAACAACCGCGCCTCGACGCTGGTCGGCACGCTGGGCGATCGTACCGCCGAGATGCGCGAGCTGATCGACAACCGCCTCGGCGCGGTGGAGCGGACGCTGTCGGACAAGACCGACGAGCTGGCCGACGCCATTGCCGAACGCACCGCGATCCTGTCGTCGACGATCGGCGCCCGCACCGACGCCATGTCGGAAGTGCTCGACGATCGCCTGGCGTCGTTCGGCATGTCGCTCGGCACCAAGGCCGACGATATCGCCGCGATGCTGGCGGAGCGGGCCGAGCAGTTCGGCACCACGGTCGGCACCCGGATCGAGGGCTTGACCGACACCTTCGCCGAGCGCACCGACCTCTTGACCTCGACGCTGGAAACCCGCACGGCCAAGATCGACCAGGCGCTGGACGCCCGCGCCCGCCATATCTCGGAAACGCTGATCGAGCGCACCCGCGAGATCGCCAGCGCCTTCGTCACCGGCCAGACGGCGATGACCGCCGCATTCGACAGCCGGATGTCGGAAGTGGGCGAGACGCTGGAAGCCAAGACCCGACTGGTCAGCGATACCCTGACCGACCGCGTCGCCGAACTGAACGTGACGCTCGGCTCGAAGGTGCTGGAAGTCGCCGACACGCTCGGCGCCCGGACGACCGAACTCGAAAACCTAATGCAGAACCGCATGGGCGCGATTGCCCAGGCGCTTGGCGTCGAAACCGACCGGGCGCGGCAGATCCTGATCTCGGCGCTGGCGGAGAAGTCGCGCGAGATCGTCGCCAAGGGCGAGGAGATGCGCAATTCGCTGGTCGGTTCGCTCGAGACCGCCGCCGATCGGGTGGTGGGCGAGGGTGACCGGGTGCGTTCGATGCTGGTGAGCGCGCTCGACGAGGCTTCGATCAAGCTGATCGCCGATGCCGGTCAGGCTCGGGCGACGCTGACCGACACCCTTGGCAGCGCTTCCGACAAGCTGATCGGCGATGCCGCGCTGGCGCGCGATACGCTGGCCCAGGTGCTTGGCAGCGCGTCGGGCAAGCTGATCAGCGATGCCGAGCTGGCTCGCGATACGCTGACCCAGGTGCTCGGCGATGCCTCGGGCAAGCTGGTCGACAATGCCGAACAGGCGCGCTCGACGCTGCTCGCCGGGCTTGGCGAAGGGGCGGAGGTGCTGGTCAACCGTGCCGACACGGTGACGCGTGCTTTGGTCGACGCCATTGTCGGGGCCTCCGCCAGACTGGCGACCGAGGCCGGCAGTGCCCGCGATCAGGTGCTCAACGGCCTCGGCGCCGGGGCGGCCCGCCTCGTCGGCGAGGCGGAAGCGGCTCGCCAGAGCCTCGATCTGTCGCTCACCCAGGGCGCGGATCGCATCGTCGCCGAGAGCGAACGGGCCCGCGCCGCGCTGGCTGAAGTCGCCGGCCATGTCGAGGACGTGCTGGTCGGCCGGTCGCAGGCCGTTACCGGCGAGGTCGAGCGGGCGACCCGCGAACTGGCCGAGCTGCTGGACAGCCAAGGCGGCACGCTGATCGCCAACCTGGAAACCCGCGCCGGCGATCTCGGCGCGCGGATCAACCAGGCGCGCGAAGTGCTGATCCATGCGCTCGACCGTTCGGGTCGGGAGCTCGGGGAGACGCTGGCCCGCCAGGGGCTGGAGGCGACCCGCGCCATCACCGATACCGCCACCACCCTGCGCGGCGACATGTCGGGCGTGCTGGAGCGGCTGACCCAGTCGAGCCTGGTGCTGCAGTCGGTCGTCAACCAGGCGTCGGACAGCCTGATCGCCATCGAGAACAAGCTGGAGCATCAGACCACCGAGGTGTCGCAGCTGGTGGATCGCGCCGTCGGCGAGACCAACGCCTCGACCTCGCGCATGGCCGAGCAGGTGCATGTGCTGCGCGACGTGGCCGAGGGCGTGCTGGGCGACATCAACGTGCTGACCAGCCAGCTCGACACGCAGACCAAGGGGCTTGGCGACAGCGCCCGGCAGCTTGATCTCACCAACCGGGCGCTGGAGCAGACGCTGGACGCCCGTCGCCGCTCGATCGAGGATCTGGCGACGCACCTGGTCGACAAGACCGAGAGCGTCGACACGCTGATGCGCGGCTTCGCCAGCCTGATCGGCGATACGCTCGGCTCGGCCGAGGATCGTGCCCGCGAGCTCGGCTCGCTCCTGTCGCGCAGCGCCGATGACGCGGCGCGGACGGTGGCGGCGACGCTTGAAAAGATGCACGCCTCGACCGGTTCGGAAGGTCAGCGCGCCTCGGAACAGCTGAAGGCGGTGCAGGATGCGATGATCGCGGAGATGACCCGCGCCGTCGCCGAGACGACCGCCCGCTTTGCCGACGCGACCGAGCGGATGCGCGAGGCGGCGCGGATGATGCAGTCGGAGCTGGAAGAGACCCGCTCGGAGCTGCGTCGTGGCGTGATCGAGATGCCGAAGGAGACCGCCGAGCAGACGGCGACGCTGCGGCGCGCGGTGTCGGACCAGGTTCGCGCCCTGACGGAGCTTGCCGATATCGTCGGCAAGCAGTCGGCCAGCATCGACGCCACCCGCCCGGCCATGGCGGCGGCGCGGCCGCTGGAGCGGGTTGCCGACCGTCCGGTCGAGCGCCTGCCGGAACCGCCGATGATGCCGCTTGGCCGTCGTCCCGAGGCGATGCCGGAACCGCGTCGACCGGTGGCCCCGCCGCCGGCCGCCCGTCCGGCCCCGGCGCCGTTCGAGTTCGACCTCGACGCCGACCGGCAGCCGCCGCGTCGCGAACCGGCGCCGCAGCCGCCGCTGCCGGCGCGCGAGGCGGAAGCGCCGCGTGGCGGCTGGATGAGCGACCTGCTGCGTCGCGCCTCGCGGGATGAACTGGCTCCGGCGCCGATCCGTGCGCCCGAGCCGAGCCGCGAACCGGCGCGTTCGCAGGGGCATGTGGTCGAAAGCCTCAACGCGCTTTCGGTCGACATCGCCCGGGCGATCGACAACGAGGCGTTCTTCGACCTGTGGGACCGCTACCAGCGCGGTGAGAAGAACGTGTTCACCCGTCGGCTCTACACGCTGCAGGGTCAGAACACCTTCGACGAAATCCGCCGCAAGTATCAGCGCGACATGGAGTTCCGCGCCGCCGTCGACCGCTATATCGGCGACTTCAACGGCCTGCTCGACGATATCCGTCGCACCGATCGCGACGGCCATCTGACCCAGAACTACCTCGCCTCCGATACCGGCAAGGTCTACACCATGCTCGCCCACGCCGCCGGCCGGCTGGACTGATCCCGGCGGACCGCCGGTCGAGATGAGACAAGAACGCCGCCCGGCGGGTCCGGGCGGCGTTTTTGCTTTTTTGGGGGGCTTGAGAAGTAATTGATTTTATTCGGCTTTGCGCGCAACTTGTCTTGCGCCTTTAACCCTCATCCGGCCTTCGGCCACCTTCTCCCGATCTCGGGAGAAGGGGAAGATGCGAGCCCGTATTCCACTGGGGGCGCCAGCTTGTGGAAGGGGCCACCCGCCACATCGTCACCTCTCCCTTCTCCCCAACGGGGAGAAGGTGGCGCGGAACGCGCCGGATGAGGGGGCGGCTAGAGAAGCGGTTGATTTTATTCTGTTTTCCCGCAACGCGCCTTGCGTCCTCAACCCTTATCCGGCCTTCGGCCACCTTCTCCCTCTCTTGGAGCCACCGGTCTCCAAGAGGCACCTTCGGTGCGGGAGAAGGGAAAGATGCGAGCCCGTATTCCAATGTTGATGCCGGTTTGGGAAGCGCCGGCCCCCCATTCCGCCTCCGGCCGAGCGGCGGTGCCTATCCCCAGACCTCGGGGGCGGGGGGGAAGACGGTACTGCCGTCGTAGACGAGGCCGGGTTCGCGGTCGCGGGCGAGGAGGAGGGGGCCGTCGAGGTCGACGAAGCGGGCGGACTGGGCGATGAGCAGGGCCGGGGCCATGGCGAGCGAGGTTGCCAGCATGCAGCCGGCCATGATGTCGAGGCCATGGTCGCGGGCGGCGCGGGCCATGGCGAGGGCCTCGGTCAGGCCGCCGGTCTTGTCGAGCTTGATGTTGATGGCGTCGTAGCGGGTGGCGAGGACCGGGAGGTCCTTGCCGGTGTGGCAGCTCTCATCGGCGCAGATCGGCACCGGACAGGTGCCGCGACGCAGGAAGGCGTCGTTGCCCTCGGGCACCGGTTGCTCGACCAACTTGACGCCGGCATCGGCGCAGGCGGCCATATTGCGGTCGAAGATGCCGGCGATCCAGCCCTCGTTGGCGTCGACGATCAGGTCGGCGGCGGGGGCGCCGGCGCGGACGGCGGCGATGCGGGCCGGGTCGAGATCGTCGGCACCGCCGAGCTTGACCTTCAACAGCGGCCGGTGGGCGGCCTTCTCGGCGGCGGCGCGCATGGCGTCGGGCTGGCCGAGCGACAGGGTATAGGCGGTGACGAGCGGGCGCACCGGCTTGACGCCGACGAGGGTGGCGACGCGCTTGCCGTCGCGCTTGGCGATATAGTCCCACAGGGCGCAGTCGACGGCGTTGCGGGCGGCGCCGGCCGGCATCAGCGTCAGCAGGGTCTGGGGCGTCACCGTGCCGGCGGCGAAATGCGGCGCGGCGGCGTCGATCAACGCCATGACGCTGTCGGGGCTCTCGCCATAGCGCGGATAGGGCACGCATTCGCCGCGACCGGCGCAGGTGCCGTCGGTGATGGTGGCGACGACGACGACGGCCTCGGTCTTGGAGCCGCGCGAGATGGTGAAGGCGCCGGCGATCGGCCAGCGCTCGACCGTTGCGGTGAGCTGAAGGGTCACTTCGGCCCCCAGATCCGGGCGATTTCGTCGACCAGGCTGTCGACACCGAAGCGGATCGGGTCGGTGGCCGGCAGGCCATGGGCGGCGGCGACATCGGCGCAATAGGCGCGGGCGGCGTCCTCGCCGAGCTTCTCGGTGTTGATGGCGATGCCGGTGCAGCGGATCGCCGGGTTGGTGAGGGTGCCGCAGGCGATGGTGAGGTCGATCACCTGCTGGATCGTCGGCAGGGCATGCTGGACGCCGCGCATGCGGGTGCGGGTCGGTTCGTGGCAGACGACGAAGGCGTCGGGCTGGGCGCCGTGCAGGAGGCCGAGCGAAACGCCGGCGAAGCTCGGGTGGAACAGCGAGCCCTGGCCCTCGACCAGGTCCCAATGGTTCTCGGCGGCGGCGGGCGAGATCCACTCGACGGCGCCGGAGATGAAATCGGCGACGACGGCATCGATGGCGGCGCCGCGACCGGAGATGAAGACGCCGGTCTGGCCGGTGGCGCGGAAGTCGGCATCGAAGCCACGGGTGCGCATGGCCTTTTCGAGCGCCAGCGCGGTGTATTTCTTGCCGACGGAGCAATCGGTGCCGACGGTCAGCAGCCGCAGGCCGGTGCGCTTGGTGCCCTTGCCGGTGGCGAAGCGCTCGCTCGAATGGCGCACGTCGTGGAGCTTGCGGCCGGTGCGCTTGGCGGCGGCGGCGATTTCGGGATCGTCGGCGAGCTTCATGTGCAGGCCGGAGGCGATGTCGAGCCCGGCATGGAGGGCGGCGACGATGGGGGCGACCCAGTGATTGGGCAGCACGCCGCCGGCGTTGACGGCGCCGACGATCATGGTCTTGCAGCCCCTGGCAGCGGCCTCGTCGATGGTCAGGTCGGCAATGCCGGCATCGGCCTGGCAGCCGGGCAGGCGCAGCTGGCCCAGGCACCATTCCGGGCGCCAGTCGACAATGCCGAGGCCGGTCTTGGCGGCGAGCGCATCGGGGACGTCGCCGAGGAACAGCAGATAGGGTTGCGCGATTTCCATGATCACTCCTCGCCCGGGGTCGCCGGTCCGCACGCCGAATGTCGTTTTTCCGTCACGGTGTTGTGGTCAGCCGCAAGGAAAGCGTATTTCAACCCGATGATAACTTGAAGCTCGGGGTCGGGACAGCCACACTCGCGGCCGTCCGACAGGGACGAGTCTAAGAGCGAGCGTCCCCGGACGGCAAGTGCCGTCACGGCCGAGCTCGCCGGAACGGATGCCTTGATTCACGTCAGCCGCCGCCCCGAAGCCCCGCCAGACCTCTCGACGGTGATCGCCGCCGACGTCGCGACGGTGCATTTCAGCGGCGATTGGACGCTTGCCGAGGTGGAGGCGGCGCGGGCGCTTGTGGAAAACGCATGGCAGACCCTCGCGGCCGCCAGCCGGGTACATGTCGAAATGTCACAGGTCGGCCGGCTCGATACTGCCGGGGCGATGCTGATCGTCGATCTTGGCAACCGGCTCGGCGGGCGCGGCGCGACGGTCTCGACCGAGGGAATCAGCGGCAGCCATACGATCCTGATGGACGAGGTCGAGGCCTCGATGCGTGTGCCGTCGGTCATGCCGAAGCCGGCGGTCAATCCGGTGCGGGCGATGCTCATTCGCCTCGGGCGGGCGGCGGTCGATGGCTGGCAGGACACGATCCGGATGCTCGATTTGCTCGGCGCGGTCGGCTCCGGGCTCGCACGGGCAATCGTGCGGCCGGGGTCGCTGCGGACGACGTCGCTGGTGCATCATCTCGACAAGGCCGGGTTCCAGGCGGTGCCGGTGGTGGCGCTGATGACGTTCCTGATCGGCGCGATCATCGCCCAGCAGGGGGCGTTCTATTTCCGCCGATTCGGCGCCGACATCTTCGTCGTCGACATGGTCGGCGTGCTGGTGCTGCGCGAGATCGGCATGCTGATCACTGCGATCCTGGTCGCGGGCCGGTCCGGATCGGCGTTCACCGCCGAGATGGGGGCGATGCGGATGCGCGAGGAGGTGGACGCCATGCAGGTGATCGGGGTCAATCCGGTCGACGTGCTGGTGGTGCCACGGGTGCTGGCGCTGATCATCGCCCTGCCGCTTCTGACCTTCATCGCCGACATGTGCGCTTTTGCCGGGGCGGCGCTGGTGACGGTGACCTATGGCGGCATTCCGCTCGAGACGTTCCTGCAGCGGCTCAACGAGGCGGTGGTGCTGCGGACGTTCCTTGTCGGCATCGTCAAGGCGCCGTTCATGGCGCTGATCATCGCGCTGGTGGCGTGCGTCGAGGGGTTCAAGGTGCAGGGGTCGACCGAATCGCTCGGGCAGCACACGACGATGTCGGTGGTGAAGTCGATCTTCCTGGTGATTGTCGTCGATGGCGTGTTCGCCATGTTCTTCGCCGCAGTGAGGATCTGAGCATGCGCCCGTCCCGACTGTCGAAGAGCGACGAGGTGCTGATTTCGGTGCGGGACATCACCGTCGGCTTCGGCGACAAGCTCATACTCGAACATCTCGACCTCGACGTCCGGCAGGGCGAGATCCTCGGCTTCGTCGGGGCGTCGGGCACCGGCAAGTCGGTGCTGATGCGGACGATCCTCGGGCTGACGCCGCGACGGTCGGGGCGGATCGAGGTGTTCGGGCTCGATCTCGACCAGGCGAGCGCGGTCGAGCGGGCGCGGGTGGAGCGGCGGTGGGGCGTGCTGTTCCAGCACGGGGCGCTGTTTTCGTCGCTGACGGTGAAGCAGAACGTGCAGGTGCCGATGCGCGAGCATCTGAAACTGTCGCAGGCGACGATGGACGATCTGGCGCGGCTGAAGATCGCCATGGTCGGGCTCGCCGCCGATGCCGGCGACAAGTATCCGTCGGAGCTGTCCGGCGGCATGATCAAGCGCGCGGCGCTGGCGCGGGCGTTGTCGCTGGAACCGGATATCGTGTTTCTCGACGAGCCGACGTCGGGCCTCGATCCGATCGGGGCGGCGGAATTCGACGATCTGATCGCGAAACTGCGTGACACGCTGGGGCTGACGGTGTTCATGGTGACGCATGATCTCGACAGCCTGTGGTCCGTTTGCGACCGCATCGCGGTGCTGGGGAACCGCAAGGTGCTGGTCGACGGGCCGATCGCGAAGATGCTCGAGTTCGAGCATCCGTGGGTGAAGGCCTATTTCCGCGGGTCGCGGGCCCGACGCATGGTCGACGAGACGGCGGATGCCGCCGTCGACAGCCGCTGACGAGGACGACATGGAGACACGCGCCAATTTCGCCCTGATCGGCCTGTTCGTCATCGGCGTCATCGCCGCCGGCTTCGGCTTCACCTATTGGCTGATCCGGGGCGGCGACAACGCGGTGAAGCGGGATGTGGTGGTGGTGTTTTCCACCTCGGTGTCGGGATTGGCGACGGGCTCGGCGGTCACCTTCAACGGCATCACGATCGGCCAGGTGGCGCGGCTGTCGTTCGCGCCGAACGATCCGAACCAGGTGCTGGCCTATATCTCGGTCGACCCCAATTCGCCGCTGAAGCGCGACACCAGGGCGCAGCTGGGGTTTTCCGGGCTGACCGGCGTCGCCAGCATCCAGCTGGAGGGCGGCTCGCGCGATCAGCCGAACCTGTTCGACGGCGACACGACGCCGATCATCCATGCCGACCGCTCGGCGGTGCAGAACCTGCTGGAAGGGGCGCGGCAGGTGGTGGCGAAGGCGGATTCGACGCTGTCGACCATCGACGTGGTGGTGCGCGACAATGCGCCGGCGGTGGCGAAGTCGGTGCAGAACATCAAGACCTTCACCGATGCGCTCGCCGCGCATCCGGAGGCGCTGGAGCGGTTCATGGGCGATATCGGCCGGGCGGCGGATGTGCTGTCGAAGGTGGCCGACAAGCTGGGGCCGCTGATCGAGCATGCCGATGAGCTGGTGAAGGCGATCGACACGGCCAAGGTCGCGGCGACGGTCGACAATGTCACCAAGACCTCGACGGAAATGGCGGCGGCGGCGGCGGAGGCGCAGGGGCTGGTCAAGGACGCGCGGGCGGTGGTGGCCTCGCTCGATCAGGCCAAGCTCAAGGCGAGCGTCGACGCGCTGGCGGCGCTGGCGACGCAGATCCAGTCGCATTCGGGCGACGTCGACCGCATCCTGTCGGGCAGCGCCCGGACGGTGGAGACGTTGCAGGGCTTCGCCGCCGATCTCTCCAGGCGCACCGCCGACATTGACCGCATTCTCGCCAATGGCACGGCGGCCTCGGACGATGTGCGCAAGCTGACCGGCGGGCTTGCCAACCGGTCGGGCGAGATCGACCAGATCATCGTGTCGGCGCGCGACCTGACGCAGCGGCTGGCGGAGGCGTCGAAGCGGATCGACGGCATTCTCGCCGGCGTCGACGGGCTGGTGACCTCGGACGAGGGCAAGGGCCTGTTCGCGCAGGGACGCGAGTTCCTGGCGGAGGCGACGCTGAGCGCCAAGCAGATCCGCGAGATGGCGGCGACCTACGACACGCGCGGGCAGGAGTTGTTCACCAACCTCAACCGGCTGGCGACGACGGGGCTGCGCGAGGTGCGCGATCTGGTCTCCGACGGGCGGCGGTCGCTGCAGTCGCTCGACCGGGCGGCGTCGGAGGTGGAACGCAACCCGTCGCGGTTCATTTACGGCAACAGTCCGGTGAAGGAATATCAGCCGCAGCGCCGTTGAGCGGGGTTGCGTAACGTCCGGGCTGGCGCCGGGCGGGCGAGTGTGGAATCGATGCGGGAGCGGCGGTCGGGCCTGGTCCGGATTCGTCGCGCCGGCGACGATTTCCGGTGTCGGTGTTGAAATAGCGGTTTTTGACGCGTGGGGTTTTGCAGGTGGCCTTGAGGGTGAGGAGTTCGGTTCTGGCGCGTTGGCGCGCGGCGTGCGGGGTTGGCGGCGCGACGCTGCTGCTCGCCGGCTGCGCGGTGCTGAGCGCCGGACCGGCCGAGGCGCCGTCGATCTACGACCTGACGGCGCCGCGCGACATCGGCGTGGTGCGGGCCTCGGCCGGGCAATATCTGGTGCCGGAGCCGACGGCGGTGCGGGCGATCGATTCCGACCGGATCGTGGTGCGGCCGGGCGGCGGCGAGATCAGCTATCTCGCCGGGGCGCAATGGTCCGACCGGTTGCCGAAGCTGGTGCAATCGCGACTGGTCGAGACTTTGGAAAACACCGGCAAGGTCAAGGCGGTCGGCCGGCCGGGGCAGGGACTGGCGATCGACTGGCAGATCGTCACCGAATTGCGCGCCTTCGAGGTGGATCTCGGCGCCGGGCGGGCGAAGGTGACGATGTCGGTGAAGCTGATGAATGATCGCAATGGCCGGGTGGTGGCGACCGAGGTGTTCTTCGCCGAGGTCCCGGTCGCCGGCGACAGCGCCGGCGCGGTGGTCAAGGGGCTGGACGATGCCAGCGACCAGGTGCTGGCCGGCGCGGTGAAATGGGTGCTGGCGCGCTGACACCTGCGACCCTCGCGGCCGGGCGGGCGGCGGCGGTGCGGGCCTGAATGGGCCGGCCTTGCCTTCCATTGACCTGAATTTGCACGCCTTTCGCCGTGGGTCGCTTCTCTTGCCGGGGATCTTGCCCTAGGCTGGTCGCGTGGTGCCTGGCGGCGTGCCGGCGCTGAACGGGTGTTGCCGATGTCGAGATCCCTGCTTGTCCTCAATGGTCCCAATCTCAACCTGCTCGGCACACGCCAACCGCAGGTCTATGGCTCGGCGACGCTGCGGGATGTCGAGGCGATGTGCCGGGCGAAGGGGACGTCGCTCGGGATCGACATCGACTTTCGCCAGTCGAATCATGAGGGCGTGCTGGTCGACTGGATCCACGAGGCCAGGGGCCGCCATGCCGGGCTGGTGATCAATGCCGGCGCCTATACCCATACCTCGGTCGCACTGATGGATGCGATCACCAGCGTCGAGCTGCCGGTGGCGGAGGTGCATCTCTCCAACATCCACAAGCGGGAGGAATTCCGCCACCGCTCCTTCATTTCGAAGGTGGCGGTGGGGATGATCTGCGGCTTCGGGCCGATCGGCTATTGCCTTGGCATCGAGGCGCTGGCCGACCATCTCGGCTGGCGGGCCTGACCGGCGACGGAGCCCGCGCCGGCTCCGGTCATCGATGCAGGCCGGCGGAGGGGCGCGTTCAGCCCGTCGGTTCGAGCTTTCTGGCGCGGGTGACGATGCCGAGGGTGTCGCCGGCCTCGGTTTCCAGCAGCTTCTCGCGGGCTTCATCGGCGGCGCGCTGCTTGAACCACATCGAGGCGTAGAGGCCGTTTTGGGCGAGCAGGGCGTCATGGGTGCCGCGCTCGACGATCAGGCCATCCTCCAGCACGATGATCTCGTCGGCATTGACCACGGTCGACAGTCGATGGGCGATGACCAGGGTGGTGCGGTTCTTTGATACCTGATCGAGCGCCGCCTGGATTTCGCGTTCGGTATGGGTATCGAGCGCCGAGGTCGCCTCGTCGAGCATCAGGATCGGCGGCGCCTTGAGGATGGTGCGGGCAATGGCGACGCGCTGCTTCTCGCCGCCGGACAGTTTCAGGCCGCGCTCGCCGACCTCGGTGTCGAAGCCCTTCGGCAGCTTTTCGATGAAGTCGGAGATCTGCGCCATGCGGGCAGCCTCGACGATGTCCTCGCGCGATGCGCCGGGGCGGCCATAGGCGATGTTGTAGGCGATAGTGTCGTTGAACAGCACGGTATCCTGCGGCACCATGCCGATGGCGGCGCGCAGCGAGGCCTGATCGACGTCGCGGATGTCCTGACCGTCGATGACCACCCGGCCGGAGGCGACGTCGTAGAAACGGAACAGCAGCCGCGAGATGGTGGACTTGCCGGCGCCCGACGGGCCGACGATGGCGACGGTCTTGCCGGCCGGCACCGAGAAGGAGATGCCCTTGAGGATCGGGCGTTCCGGATCGTAGTGGAACTCGACATTCTCGAACGACACGGCGCCGGCGGTGATGGCGATCGCCGGGGCATCGGGCTTGTCGACGACCTCGGGCGGAATGTTGATGACGGCGAACATCGCCTCGATGTCGGCGAGGCCCTGCTTGATGTCGCGATAGATCATGCCGATGAAATTGAGCGGCATCATCAGCTGCATCATCATGGCGTTGAGCATGACGAAATGGCCGATGGTCTGGGTGCCATCTAGGACGGCGCGCACCGACATCACCATCACCACGATCATGCCGAGCGTATAGATCACCGCCTGGCCCATGTTGAGCCACGCGAGCGAGGTGTAGGTGCGGGTGGAGGCGCTCTCGTAGCGTGCCATGGCCCGGTCGTAACGGTCGGCCTCCATCTTCTCGTTGGAGAAATACTTCACCGTTTCGTAGTTCAGCAGCGAGTCGACGGCCTTCGACATCGAATCGGTGTCGGCGGCGTTCATTTCGCGGCGGATGCCGATGCGCCAGTCGGAGGCGCGCACCGAGAACCAGACATAGAGCCAGACGGTGACGCCGATGACGGCGACATAGGTCCAGTCGAATTCCAGCCCGAGGACGAAGGCCATCAGGGCGAATTCGATCGCGGTGGGGATGGCGGTGAGGATGACGATGCGGACGATGGTCTCGATGCCCTTGGCGCCGCGTTCGATCACCCGCGACAGGCCGCCGGTGCGGCGCGACAGGTGGAAGCGCAGCGACAGGGCGTGCAGGTGGCGAAAGGCGATGGAGGCGAGATCGCGCACCGCATGCATGGCGACCGCGGCGAACAGGCCGTCGCGCAACTGGTTGAAGCCCTGCATCATGATGCGGCCGAGGCCGTAGGCGATCACCAGCATCACCGGGATCGACAGGAACTGCACGTCGCGGCCGAGCGGCGCCAGCGCGTCGGTGGCCCATTTGTAGAGGAACGGCACCAGCACGGTGATGACCTTGCCGGCGATCAGCGACATGAGCGCCAGCCCGATGGCGCGCTTCAGGTCCGGTCGGCCCTGCGGCCAGATGTGCGGCCACAAATTGCGGATGGTTTCCAGCGTCTTGCCCTTGTCGGCAGTCACGGCGGCCTCGGGGCCGATGGAGCGGCGGCGTTCACGGCTCATTGCGGGCGGTCTCGGCTCGGCGACAGGGCAAACAGGTCGCGGGACAATCGGATTGTGGGTTCTAGATAGGACGTCGGGTGCGGAAACGAAAGCAGCCTGGGGCGAATATCCCGCCATGCATGGCAGGAATGGCGGCCTTTGCCGGCGGGCTGTCGCGGCATTGCAATATGCGCTTGATCCGCCGGCGGCAATCGCCCACCCTTGCCGGCAACGAAGCAAGGGATGAACCGAACTCATGGCTCAAATCAAATCCGTCTGCGTCTATTGCGGCTCGTCGATGGGGCGGGATCCGGTGTTTCAGCAGATCGCCGAGCGGTTCGGCCGGCTGGTGGGGGCGGCCGGGCTGACGCTGGTCTATGGCGGCGGCTCGGTCGGGCTGATGGGTACGGTGGCGCGGGCGGCGCTGGAAGCGGGCGGGCATGTCACCGGCATCATTCCGCGCTTCCTGGTCGAGCGGGAAGTGATGCTGAACGAGGTGAGCGAGCTGATCGTCACCGAGGACATGCACGAGCGCAAGCGGCTGATGTTCGAGCATTCCGACGCGTTCGTGGCGTTGCCCGGCGGAATCGGCACGCTTGAGGAAGTGGTGGAGGTGCTGACCTGGGCGCAGCTGGGGCGGCACAAGAAGCCGGTGGTGCTGGCCGATATCGGCGCATTCTGGCAGCCGCTGGCGGTGCTGCTCGACCACATGCGCGACAACGGCTTCATCCGGCCGGGGTTCGAGGTCAACTATCGGCTGGCGGAGGATGTCGACGACATCCTGCCGATGCTCGGCGCGGCGCTGGCGGCGACGTCGGCGGACGCGCTTGGCGGGCGCAGCGAGGTGATCGAACGGATGTGAGCCGACTACGCCCGGCGCCGGCGCTCAGAGCCTGTCTCAAAAGCTCGGACGGGTCGGATCGCCGGGTCTTTTGCCCTCTCGCGGCGTCGGTGATCTTGCCGATATCTCGATATCGGCTGCGGTCACCTTCTGGCGAGAGGCCAAAATCCCTCGCCGATCCTCCGCCGCCGACTTATGAGACAGGCTCTCAGCCGAACAGGGTGAGCCGGCCGGCCGGGGTCAGCTCGGCGAGCGGGTCGCGTTCGATCACCGGCTCCAGCTGCGGCGCGGTTTCGGCCAACGCCATGACGGTGGTTTCGACCGTCGTAAGGGTGTTGCCGACCGCGATCGTGGTGGTCACCGGCATGGCGACGGCGGCGGGACGGGGCGTGGCAGGGCTGCGGGAGAACACATCGGCGCTGGCGAAGACGTCGGCCTCGGCGGCGGGAGCCTCGGTGGCGGGCAGGGTCGTCTGGCTGGCGGCGGCGATCGGCGACGGGGCGGCGGCGAAGACGTCGGCGTCGCCGCTTTCGCCCAGCAGGTCGTCATCCTCGATCACGTCGACGGCGGCGTGGGGCGGCGCGGCCGGGACATCCGCCGACGGCGCGCAGGTGATGATCTCGATATCGTCGGAAATGCCGCCGTCGATCGAGGCGCTCGGGATCTGGCCGGAGAAGGCCGGCGTCTGGTCGATGGCATCGAGATCGACGATCAGACTGTCGATCATGTCCTGGCTGTTGCCGCGACCCTCGAGTTGCGGACCGTTGAGCAGGTGCGCGTCGGGGCGGCTGTCGCCGGTCTCGGTGTCGGGCTGATCGCCCCAGTCGACCCGGTCGTCCTGGACGCCCCAGATCTTCATCATCGAATTGACGCGGTTTTCCAGGTATTTCAGCACCTGCACGACCTTGCGGGTGCGCTGGCCGGTGAGATCCTGGAACGAGCAGCCGGTGTAGATCTCGGTGGCATGAACGTCGAGCGCGTCGCAGATCGAGCCGTCGACCGCCATCTCGCGCAGGGTCCAGGCGATTTCCTGGATCTTCTCGGCGTTGTTGAGGATGTCGGAGGTGGCGGTTTCGGTCTGGGAGACGATGGCGTCGAGTTCGTGCGAGGCCTCCTCGAAGTGACCGCCCTGCTTCTGGGCGCTCATCCGGGCGATCTCGCGCTTGGTCTGGACGATAGCCTCGGCCATGTCGGCGAGGTCGAAGCGGATGCGGTCGATGTCGGGGGCGGCGGTCGCGGCGGCCGGGCGCTCGGATTTCAGCGACGACTCGAGCCGATCGAGCGTTGCCACGATCATCAGCGTGTCGGCGTTGCGGTTGCGTCGGCGGAACTCGTCGAGGAACCATCGACCGCGCTGCGTCTCCATGACGGCAGCCTCGATCGCCTCGTAGTCGCGCTCCAGATAGGGCTCTTGGGTCAGCGCCTGGGACATCGGCAAACCTGTCAAAACGGCCTCATGCATTCGGCGAAACCCGGACGAGCCGAATCAGCGCCTACATGTACGCATCATATGTGGTAACCGTGCATTTCTTAGCGCTTCGTTTAAACTTCAACAGCTTCCCTTGGGTCCCGTGCAAACTTTCTCGTTTCCGATCCGGATCTCGCTCCTTTACGCAGCGTTATTTGTCTCATACGGCATACATCTGCCGTTCATGCCGGTGTGGCTGGCGGAGCGCGGGATCAACGAGACCGGCATTGCCATAATACTTGCCGCGCCGATGTTCGTGCGGGTGGCGACGACGCTGGTGTCCGGGTCGCTGATCGACCTGTGGGGCGATCGACGCATGGCGCTCATTGTGCTGGCGGGGCTCACGGGCGCTTCGATGGGGCTCTATCTCGTCGCCGAGGGGTTCGCGCAGATCCTGGCGGTGTCGCTGCTGGCGGCGCTGACCTGGGGAACGCTGCTGATCACGCTCGACGCGGTCGCTGTCACCGGTGCACGGGCGGGGCTCGGCGATTTCGGCCGGATGCGACTGTGGGGGTCGGCGTCGTTCATCATGGCGAGCACGGTCGGCGGCTGGATCGTCGCGGCGACCGGGTCCTGGGTGGTGGTGCCGATCATCGCCGGCAGCTTCCTGGCGCTGTCGGTGCTGGCATTGGCAACGCCGGTGGTGGCGATCGGCGGCGAGGACGGCGGCGACGCACCGCGCCTCGGCATCATTGCCAGCCTGCGGACGGTGTGGGCGGTGCCGGGGCTGGTGGTCGTGCTGGCGGCCGCCTCGATCGGGCAGGCGAGCCATGCGGTGCTGTATTCGTTCGGCAGCCTGTTCTGGAAGGGCAACGGCTATTCCGCCGGGTCGATCGGGCTGTTGTGGTCGATCGGCGTGCTGTCGGAAATCGGCTTGCTGTTCCTGTCGGGGCGGATCATGGGCCGGATCGGTGCGGTCCGGCTGATCGCGATCGGGGCGATCGGCGGGGCGGTGCGGTTCGCACTGTTTCCGCTGGATCTGGGGCCGGTGGTGACGGTGACGTTGCAGACTCTGCATGCGGCATCGTTCGCCGCGGTGTTCATCGGCATGATGCAGGTGGTGTCGAGCCGGGTGCCGCCGCATCTGGCGGCGACGGCGCAGGGGCTGGTGATGACAACCAACGGCCTGGCGCTGGCGGTGATGACGCTGGCGGCCGGGCCGCTCTATCACCGCTTCGGCGGCCAGGCATTCTGGGCGATGGCGCTGGTGTGCGTCGTCGCCGCCTCAATCGCACTTGTTCAGCTGCGACGGGAACGCGAGACGAGTGGTTGAACCGGAATTTGGATCAAGAATGAGCCGAATCCCGGTTCAATATGTGTTTCCTGCCCGGTAGGTGCCGTCGGCGAATGTCGGTATTTCGGTTCAACCGAACTTGAACAGGACGCCGTAGCCGCCGCGCGGGTAGTTCCACTCGATGTCGCCGGAGGCCTCGGCGAGGACGCGGCAGGTGCCGCATTCCATGCAGCCGTCGGGGGTGCATTCGACCTGCCCGGATTCGGTCTCGGCATAGCAGCCGGCCGGGCAAACCGTGGTCAATGCCAGCAGCGTCTCGGACGGCTTGGTGTGCGGCCGCACGGTGATGTGCGGACGGCCGGCATCGACCAGATAGCGGTTCTGGAACAGCTTGTCTTCGACACGCACCTGAACGGTCATGCTTGCCTCCATGGTCGCCGATCGCCGGCGGGTTGATTTCGATTGGTTCCGAGGCTCCTCGCCCCCTCATCCGGCCCTTCGGGCCACCTTCTCCCCGGAGGGGAGAAGGGAAAGGCGAGACCGGATGGGGCCTTGTTGACCAGCGTCCGGCGTCGGTCAGTTCCAGGCGCGGGCGAGCTTGACGACGTCGCCGACGAGGCCGCGGATGCCGCGGGCGGCGCGCCAGGCCTTGAAGGTGGCCTTTTCCTTCTCGACCTTCGGGGTGCCGTCGACGCGGACGAAGTTCTCCATCGCCTTGGCGACAAGTTCCGGATAGGTCTTGAAGAAATTCTGCGAGTTGGTGTGCAGCAATGCCGGCATGTCCTTGTATTTCTTCAGGTCACGCATGACGAAGCTGTCGTCGACCATCTTCTTGTAGAGGGCGAGGTTTTCCTTGGTCATCGGATCGCGGCGCGACTTGATCTGGAAAATCGCCTCGGCGGCGAGTCGGCCGGTGGTCATGGCCAGGTTGGAGCCCTCGCGATGGACGGCGTTGTTGAACTGGGCGGCATCGCCGACGACGACCCAGCCGTCGCCGTAAAGCTGCGGGATGGCCTTGTAGCCGCCTTCCGGGATCATGTGGGCGGCGTATTCCTTGACCTCCGAACCGGCGATCAGCGGCGCCACGGCCGGGTGGGCCTTGAAGTCCTCGATCAGCTTGGCCGGCGAGATCCTGGTCTTGGCGAAGTCGGAGATTAGGCAACCGATACCGAGCGAGATCGATTCCTTGTTGGTGTAGATGAAGCCCATGCCGGTCATGCCCTGGGAGAGGGTGCCGATGGCCTCGATGACGACACCCTCGTCGCCCTTGATGTTGAAGCGGCTCTCGATGACGTCGGAGGGCAGGAAGTGCATCTCCTTCACCGCCAGCGCCACCTGGTCGGGCTTGGGGGCGTCGCGCAGGCCGGCGCGCTGGCCGATCAGGCCGTTGACGCCCTCGGCGATGACGACGACGTCGGCCATGATCTTGCCGCCCTCGCGGTCGACGCGGACGCCGATGACCTTGCCGTAGGCGTCCTGCATCAGCTCGGTGACGGTGGTTTCGGCCAGCACGATGGCGCCGGCTTCCTTGACCTTGGAGGAAAACCACTTGTCGAACTGCGAGCGGATGATGGTGTAGCGGTTCGGCTTGTCCTCGTTGAAGTCATCCGAGCGGTACTGCATCGCCGTGACCGAGCGGTCGTTCATCATCCAGAAGCGCTGTTCGATCAGGTGACGCTCCAGCGGCGCGTCCTCGCGGAAATCCGGGATGATCTTTTCCAGCATCGACGCGTACATGATCGCGCCCTGGACGTTCTTCGATCCCGAGTATTCGCCGCGCTCCAGCTGCAGCACCTTCAGGCCGCGCGAGGCGAGCGTGTAGGCGGCGGCGTTGCCGGACATGCCGGCCCCGATGACGATGGCGTCGAAGCGTTCTTCGATCATGGCTCTCGGGCTCCTGGTCAGCTGGCGAGCTTGTCGCGGTTGTGCGGGGAGAGGCGACGGCGGAAGGCCTCGGTCAGCGCCGGAAGCACCTTGAGGGCGTCGGCGACGATGCCGACATGGGCGATCTCGAAGATCGGCGCGTTCTTGTCGGTGTTGATCGCGACGATCATGTCGGCGCCCTCGACGCCGACGCGGTGCTGGATCGCGCCGGAGATGCCGGCGCAGATGTAGAGCTTCGGCCGGATGGTCTTGCCGGTCTGGCCGATCTGGCGATCGGCGGTCAGCCAGCCCTTCTGCACCACGGGGCGCGAGCAGCCGTATTCCGCACCGATGGTGGAGGCGAGGCGCTTGACCAGCTGGAAGTTTTCCGGGCTGCCGAGGCCCATGCCGCCGGCGACGACGACGTCGGCATAGGCAAGGTTCGACTTGTTGCTGTCGCGGTCGGGCAGGAAGGCCAGGACCTTGGTGATGATGTTGTCCTCGGCCATGTCGAGGCGGTGCTCGATGATGCGGCCGATCGGCTTGTCGACGCGCGGCGGCATGGCCATGACGCGCGGCCGGATCGTCGCCATCTGCGGACGGTAGTTGAGGGTATAGATGGTGCAGAGAAGCGAGCCGCCGAAGGTCGGGCGGGTGGCGCCGAGCGACTTGTCGGCGTCGACGGCGAGTTCGGTGCAGTCGGCGGTCAGGCCGGTGGCGAGCGTCGTCGCCACCGAGCCGGCGAGATCGCGGCCGAGGGTGGTGGCGCCGAGCAGCAGGATTTCCGGCTTGTAGGTGTTGACGATGTCGGTCATCGCCTTGGTGTATGGCTCGTTGCGATAGTGCTCGAGCACCGGGTCCTCGCACAGATAGACCACGTCGGCGCCGTAGCAGAACGCCTCGGCGGCGGCCATCTTGGTCGCCTCGCCCGGGGCGCCGCAAACGACGCCGGCGACTTCGACGCCGAGCTTGTCGGCGAGCTTGCGGGCTTCGCCCAGCAGTTCGAACGACACCGGGTGAACGACGCCGCGCTCCTGCTCGATGAACACCCAGACGTGCTTGTACTGCTTGAAGTGATCCGACAGTTCGGCCTTCATGTTGCCACGGCCCGCGGCGGCGGGGGCGGCTGGCTTCGGCGGCTGCGTCATGTCCCGGTTCCTCGCAGTGTCGTGGTTCAGTAGGCGGCGAATTCGTGGGCGTGCTTGATGAGGTCGTCCTCGACCGCCGGCTGGCGCTTGAAGATCGCCTCGACCAGCTCGTCGCCGAATTCGATCGGCGTCTTGTCGGTGAAGGTGATGAACTCGGCCTTGTCGGTGCGTCCGCCGGGGGCGAAGACGCGCTTGACCACCGTCGGCGAGCCGCGCAGGCCGCACTTGGTCATGTCCTCGATGCCGGCATCCTTGGCGCCCCACTTGACGACCTCGGCGCGGGCGGCGCGCAGGGCGTCCTTCATCGAGCCGCGACGCATGTCGTTGGTGCCCTCGAGCATGGTGATCAGCACTGGCAGGCGGGTCTTCAGCACCTGCACGCCGCCTTCGGCGCGGCGCTCGACCTCGATGCTGCCGCCGTCGAGATCGAGCTTGCCGATCTTGGAGACGTAGGTGAGCTGCAACAGATCAAGACGCTTGGCGATGCCGGGGCCGACCTGGGCGGTGTCGCCGTCGATGGTCTGCTTGCCGGTGAAGACGATTTCCGGCTTGCCGTAGACCTCGGAGATCCTGGCAATGGCGGTGGCGAGGGCGAAGGAGGTGGCGAGCGTGTCCGAGCCGGCGAAGAAGCGGTCGGTCAACAGCACGGCGCGGTCGGCGCCGTAGGTGAGGGCGCGGCGCAGGCTGTCCTCGGCCATCGGCGGGCCCATGGTCAGCACGGTGACCTCGCCGCCGAACTTGTCGCGAAGCCGCAGGGCTTCCTCGAGCGCGAACAGGTCGTAGGGATTGATGATCGTCGGAACGCCCTGACGCATGATCGTGTTCGTCACCGGATGGACGCGGATCTGTGCGGAATCGGGCACCTGCTTGATGCACACGACGATATGCATGGGTTCGTCTCCGGTTGTCTCGTCCGTGATCGGCGCCGACGGGGCCGTCGGTTTGTCTCGGCAGACTTCACGCAAACGGCGGGCCAATTGGCTACGGCTTGAATTAAATGTTGAAAAGCAATGGCTTGATTGTTTCGTGCGACCGATCGACGACAAGCGCCGACACGTCTGTCGGGAACGCGACACGGCGCGCGTCCGGTGTGCGACGTCCATGTTGCACCGCGAAAGGCGGCGCCGGCGAAACCGGGCGGCGACAGGCGCGTCGGAGGTCATTCGCCGGGTCGGCTTGAATATCGGCGCGGGGATTTCGATATGGGAGGTCTGATGCCCGCCGACCCGGCGGGACGAACCCGAGGCCGACCGATGACGATTTCCCAGCTTTCCGGCTTCGTGGTGATTGTCGGCGCGCTCGGGCTGTTCCTGTGGACGTCGCAGCGGCTGTGACGATGCGGAATTTGATCCCGGCGCGATGATCGCGAGGGCTGGTCAACGACCGGTGTTGTTGCTCTAATCGGGGCGATCGATCCCCGGCCGCCGGACGCACCGCGCCAGGCGGTGGCGAGAGGGTCGACCTCGAGGAACCGCAGCCCCCAAGGACTCCCGCCCGTGCTGAAGTTGATGTTGATGCGCCATGCCAAATCGGCCTGGGACAATCCGGAATTGACCGACTACTTTCGCCAGCTGGCACCGCGCGGGCAGGAGGCGGCGCCGGTGATGGCGCGCTACATGGTCGCCAATGGTCACATCCCCGACCGCATCCTGTGTTCGAGCGCGCAGCGAACGCGCGAGACGCTGTCGCTGATGCTGCCGCTGTTTCCGCACGACATGGAAATCGTCATCACCAACGCGCTCTACGAGACCTCGGCGGCGACCTATTACGACTATATCCGCGCCCATGGCCGGGAGGCGAGGGCGCTGATGGTGATCGGCCACAATCCGGCGCTGGAGGAACTGGGGCCGGCGCTGGTCGGGGTCAACAATGTCGATCACGGCCGGGTGCATGCCAGCGCCAAGTATCCGACGGCGGCGCTGGCGGTGATGAAGTTCGACGCGCCGGCCTGGGCCGAGATCAGTTCGGGCGCCGGGCAGGGCGTGTGCTTCGTCCGGCCGCGCGATCTGATCGGGCACGAGGTTGACAGCGACTGAGCCGCCTTGCGTCTGATCCCGGCGACGGCCTTGCTGGCGGGCGGGCGAGCCCCTACATCGGGCGAGCCGGCGAGACCGGCGGATGACGCGAAACAGCAGGGCGGCCCGGGATGAAGCTCACCACCTTCGGCGACGACGCCCGCATCGCCTTCGCCAATCTCTGGGATGCGGCGACCGGGTTCACGGCGCCGACCGTGCGGCTCGGCGTGACCGGGCTGTCGCGGGCCGGCAAGACGGTGTTCATCACCGCGCTGGTGCACAACCTCATCCATGGCGGCCGGCTGCCGATGCTGGAGGCGATGGCGAAGGGGCGGATCGCGCGCGGCTATCTGGAGCCGCAGCCCGATGACGGCGTGCCGCGCTTTGCCTATGAGGAGCATGTGCGCACGCTGGTCGAGGACCGGATGTGGCCGAACTCGACCCGGCGGATCTCGGAATTGCGGCTGACGCTGGAATTCGAGTCGAGCCGGTTCATGGCGCGCAATCTCGGCGGCGGGCGGCTGTCGATCGACATTGTCGACTATCCGGGCGAGTGGCTGCTCGACCTGCCGCTGCTCGGCAAGGACTACGCGACGTGGTCGCGCGAGGCGCTGGCGCTGGCGCGCCTGCCGAACCGGTCGGGGTTGGCGGCGGCGTTTCTCGGGCGGCTCGGCGCGATCGACCCGCATGGCGCCGAGGACGAAGCGACGGCGCGGGAATTGTCGGTGGTGTTCACCGACTATCTGCGCGCCTGCCGCGCCGACGAGCATGCGCTGTCGACCTTGCCGCCGGGGCGATTCCTGATGCCGGGCGACATGGAGGGGACGCCGGCGCTGACCTTCGCGCCGCTCGATCTCGATGCGGCGTTGGGCGCCGGGCTGGTGGCGGCGCGTCCGCTGGCGGCGATGATGGAGCGACGCTACGAGTCCTACAAGGACCTCGTCGTGCGGCCGTTCTTCCGCGATCACTTCGCCCGGCTCGACCGGCAGATCGTGCTGGTCGACGCGCTCGCCGCGCTCAATGCCGGGCCGGCGGCGGTGGCGGATCTGGAGACGGCGCTCGCCGACATTCTCGATTGCTACCGGCCGGGGCGGACATCGTTGCTGTCGTCGCTGGTGTCGCGCAAGATCGACCGCATCCTGTTTGCCGCGACCAAGGCCGATCACCTGCACCATGTCAGCCATGACCGGCTGGAGGCGATCCTGCGGCGGCTGGTGAAGCGGGCGGCGGAGCGGGCGGCGTTCGCCGGCGCCGAGGTGGAGGTGGCGGCGATCGCGGCGGTGCGGGCGACGCGCGAGGCGATGGTCAAGCACGAGGGCGAGAGCCTGCCGGCGATCATCGGCACGCCGTTGCCGGGCGAGGCCTGGGACGGCGAGATTTTTGACGGAAACGGCGAAATCGCCATGTTTCCCGGTGACTTACCGCTTGATCCGGAAGTGGCGCTGCGGGGTGTTAAAGCATCGATTCAAGCGGCGCGGCCGGCGGGTTCAAGTTCCGATTCCGATTCCGGTCGGTCATCGGGCGATGGCGGAAGCGGCGGTTCCGACTTGAAGTTCCTGCGGTTTCGGCCGCCCAGGCTGGAGGTGACCGCCGAGGGGCTGACATTGTCGCTGCCGCATCTGCGCCTTGACCGGGCGCTGGAATTCCTGATCGGAGACAAGCTGACATGAGCGACGCACCGCGCCGGCCGAAGGCGATCAAGCTCGACGATCCGACCGTGACGGTGGCGGAGGCGACCTTCGATCACGCCTCTGCCCGCGCCGCTGCCGGGCGGACGCTGGTGGTGCCGGCGCCGGAGCCGGTGGAGACCGCCGGCGAGGACGAGGGCGTGCCCCGGGTGATGCCGCGCGGCGGCGGCTGGAGCTGGCGCGGGGTGTTGTTGTCGGCGCTGGGGGCGCTGGTGTCGCTGTCGATCGGGTTGGCGATCGACGGGTTGATCCGGGAGCTGTTCACGCGGGCGGAGTGGCTCGGCTGGTTCGGCATCGCGTTGCTCGGGCTGGCGGCGCTGGCGCTGATCGTGCTGGTGGCGCGGGAGCTGATGGGGCTTGCCCGTCTCAGGCGGGTCGACCGGATCCGCGAGGCCGGGGCGATGGCGGGCAACGATCCGGCAGCGGCGAAGCGGGTCGCCGACGAGGTGGTGGCGCTCTATGCCAGCGTGCCGGAGGCGGCGCGGGGGCGGGCGGCGATGGCCGACCACATGACGTCGGTGGTCGACGGCCGCGACCTCATGGCGCTGGCGGAGCGCGACGTGATCGGGCCGCTCGACAAGCGGGCGGTGGCGCTGGTGATGGACAGCGCCCGCAATGTGTCGGTGGTGACGGCGATCAGCCCGCGGGCGCTGGTCGACATCGCGGTGGTGGTGATCGTCAACCTGCGCATGGTGCGGCGGCTGGCGGAGCTTTACGGCGGTCGGCCGGGGACGCTGGGCTTCCTGCGGCTCGCCCGGGCGGTGGTCGGGCATCTGGCGATCACCGGCGGCATGGCGATCGGCGACACGCTGGTGCAGCAGTTGGTGGGGCAGGGGCTGGCGGCGCGGCTGTCGGCCAAGCTCGGCGAGGGGGTCGTCAACGGCTTTCTCACGGCGCGAGTCGGCCTGGCGGCGATCGAGCTGACGCGGCCGTTGCCGTTCCTGAAAATGTCGCCGCCGTCGCTGACCGAGATGATGGCGGAGCTGACACGGATGCCGGGCAAGGATGCCGGCTGAACGGCTTTGACATTGATTCCGGTGTTGTTGCGAACTTGCTGTTTTCATTGAAATATCGCGGGCGGCTTCGGCTTTTTGTCGCAAGGCCCGCGACATGGTGCCGCGCGCGGCTGGCGGTGCGGGCATGCGTTTGCGGCATGGGGCGGCAGGCCGTGGGTTGACCTCGCTCAAAGCCGGTCGCGACCAAAGGCGTATGGTCGCGGCAGCTTTCGGGACGGCCGGGAGCGCGTGGCGCCCGGGCGAACCGGGCAGACATTTGTGAGGGGCAATGTTCAAGAAAATCGTCGTGCCGGTCGATCCGGTCGAAACCTCGTTCGCCAGCCCGGCGCTGACGACCGCCGCCGGCCTTGCCAAGGATTCCGGCGGACAGGTGCACATCATCGCGGTGATGCAGCCGATGAACGGCTATGTCGCTGAATTCCTGCCGGCCGATTTCGAAGCCAAGACCGAGTCGACGATCAAGGAGACGATCGTGGAACTGGCGGCCTCGGTCGGTCTCACCGCCGAGAACAGCACGGTCAGCCTGAAGTTCGGCGGCGTCTATCACGAGGTGATCGACGAGGCCAGCAATTGGGGCGCCGATCTGATCGTGGTGTCGTCGCACCGGCCGACCATGTCGACCTACCTGCTCGGTTCCAACGCCGCCAAGATCGTGCGGCATGCGCCGTGCTCGGTGATGGTGCTGCGCACCTGATGCCGGCTTTTTTGACGCTCCCGGCGCGCGACCAGCGCCGGGACGTCCAGCGCGCGGTCTTTCGTTTCGCGCGTTTGGGCGCGAGTTGAAGTTTCGATTCCGAATCCGGCCGGTGACGCAAGCGCTTGTTTTGCAAGACAGTTGCGGAGCGGATCAGATCGGGGTTTAATCCGCTTCGGTCGTGTCAGCCCGCGCAAGACGGGCCCGCCCGCGAAACGACGGGCAGCGATCGTCAGGGTATGGGGGAAGCGTCATGTTCCAGCGTCGTGTTGCCGCGGTTGCGAGCCATCCGGGAACTTTCTCGATCGGGCTTCGGGCCCTGCTGTTCCTGACGATGCTGGCGACGGTCGCGGCGGTGGTGCTGCGCTAGGCTCGCCGTTTCCAGGCACTGATGCAGTCTTTCGAGCCTGGCGACACCGGCGCGTTTTTGGCGCGCTACTTTTCCGAATCGAACGAGGAATGTGGACCGCTCGCCAATCCGGCGGGAAGGTGATTGCACGGCAGGCGCTTTTCCCTTGCGTCGGCTTCCGGATATGTCGATTGTCGAACTGATGCCCTTGCTTGGTTCGGAGCTTCGACATGTCGCTTTTTCAACGATTCCTTCGCGCGGGG
The DNA here is from genome assembly GCA_016793065.1 of Hyphomicrobiaceae bacterium. Taxonomy (GTDB): domain Bacteria; phylum Pseudomonadota; class Alphaproteobacteria; order Rhizobiales; family Ancalomicrobiaceae; genus JAEULV01. Next base: position 22,451 of record JAEULV010000099.1, on the reverse strand, counting down.
ATTGGTCCCGCGGTTGCCCTGCTTGCCGTTCTGCCCGGCTCGGCCGATGCCGAGACGCTGACGGTTCGCGACATCAAGCTCGAAGCAGGCGTCGTCCAGGTAACGATTCCGCAGATCGACGTGATCGATGGCGATGCCAGCGAGGCCGACATTCGCGGGTTGTTCGCGACCGACGGTTTTCTTCCGTCGATGAAGCGTCTGGCGGAGATGAAGGCGCGGTCGATCTCGGTGCCGACCCTCACCGTCCGGCAGGATGTGCCGATCGAGAACGGCGCGCGACTTGTCGTCGACATGGTCTTCACCGGCTTCGAGATGAAGGATCTGGCCGGCGGCGTGGCGCGTCAGGTGGTCGTTGGCGATCTCACCTATCTGGTCAAGGCCAAGGAGGACGTGCGGATCACGCTTGGCCGGCTGTCAGCCGAGGATTTCGGCCTGCGCAACCTGTTCGAGATGTATGTCGGCGAGGCGGCGGCCGGCCACAAGAACCTGATGCTGGTCTATCGCAATTTCGAGATGACCGGCGGTCAGGTCGCGGCGCCGGGGCTGAGCACCTGCTCGATCGGCGCGGCGCGCGGACGCGAATTCAGCGCCCGGCCGATGCCGTACGCGATGGGCGAACTGCAGGCGCTGTCGGAACAGGCAAAGGACCGGAAGGACTTCGAGCCGGCGATGATCGGCAAACTCGTCCTGCTCTATGACTGGATCTTCAACGGCATGGTCACGGCGCCGATGGAGTTCGACGGGTTCAAGTGCACGTTCAAGACCGAGAAGCAGGAGACGGTGTCGATCGGATTGGGCAAGGGGACGATCGGCGCCTTCGGCGACGGCCGCTATCCGAGCTTCGGGTTCAGCGACCTTGAGGTGACGAGCAACCTGAACCTCGCGGTGAAGATCAGGAGCATGCTGTTCAAGGGCATGAACTTCAAGCAGGTGTTGGCGACGGTGGTTCCGATCCGCGAGCAGCTGACGCCGGAGTGGTTCGCCGGGAACTATCGCAAGCTCATTCCGCATTTCGACGGCTTCAAGATCGAGGGCGTGTCGTTCGTGGCGCCGGACAAGGACAAGCCGCTGGAGACGATCAGCGGGGCGCTCGAGTTGTTCGACCTGACGCTGGGCGGCTATCGCGCCGGCATCCCGTCGGATATCGCCATCGATACCCGGCATCTGGTGTTCGACCTGCCGAAGGCGAGCCGGGATGCGCAGGTCAAGCAATTGCTGAAGGCGGGGCTGACCCGGCTCGACATGGGCTTTCGCGGCTTCCTGAAGTGGGACGAGGCGAGTTCGACGATCCGGATCGCCGATCTGTCGGTGGAAGCCGAGCAATTGGGCGCGGCGCGGCTCACCGGGACGATCGGCAATGCCGAGGCCGACCTCTTCGACGAGGACCCGCTGATGATGCAGATCGCGGCGATGGCGCTGACGGCTAGGGACCTGTCGGTGAAGCTCGACGATCGCGGCCTGATCAACATCGCGGTGCAGCAACAGGCCGGCGGCCAGGGCGGCGACGTCAAGGCGAAGCGCAAGAAGTTCGGCGAGATGGCGGCGATGCTGGTGGCCGGCACGCTCGGCGGCACGGCAGAGGCGAAGAAGGTAGCCCAGGCGATCGCCGGGTTCGTCAGCGCCGGCAAGCCGCTGGCACTGACGGCAACCGCGAGCGAGCCGGAAGGCATCGACGTGATGTCGCTACTGATGGCGTCGAACGATCCGAAGAAGCTGCTCGACAAGGTGAAGATCAGCACGCCGTGACGTGAGCGCTGTCCGGGCCTCGACTTCCTTCCCCTTTATGGGGGAGGTGGCGGCGAAGCCGCCGGCGGGGTAGGTGGCCCGGAGTGCGGGCTTGAAGGCTGCTTTCGGGGCAACCCACCCCACCCGGCGCCTCGCGGCGCCACCCTCCTCATAAAGGGGAGAGGAGACGCGGCTGTTTCAGGCGTGGTGTGAACTCGCGCCCGGTCAGCGGGCGAGTTCCTTCATGGCGCGGTCGAGGCCGTCGAGGGTGAGGGGGAACATGCGGCCGGTCATCAGCTCGCGCAGCATGCGGATGGAGTGGGTCCAGTTCCAGTGGTTTTCCGGAATCGGATTGAGCCAGACGGCGCGCGGGTAGGTGGCGAGGACGCGGTTGATCCAGACCTGGCCGGCTTCCTCGTTCCAGTGTTCGACCGAGCCGCCGGGATAGCTGATCTCGTAGGGGCTCATCGAGGCGTCGCCGACGAAGACAATCTTGTAGTCGTTGGGGTATTTGTGCAGAACGTCCCAAGTGTTCAGGCGCTCGACATGGCGGCGGCGGTTGTCCTTCCAGACGTATTCGTAGAGACAATTGTGGAAATAGAAGTGCTCCATCACCTTGAATTCGGAGCGGGCGGCCGAGAACAGTTCCTCGCAGACGCGAACATGATCGTCCATCGAGCCGCCGATATCGAGAAACAGCAGGACCTTGATGGCGTTGTGGCGTTCGGGGCGCATGTGGATGTCGAGATAGCCACGGCGGGCGGTGCCGTCGATGGTGCCGTCGATGTCGAGTTCGGACGCGGCGCCGGTGCGGGCGAACTTGCGCAGGCGCTTCAGCGCCACCTTGATGTTGCGGGTGCCGAGTTCGATCTTGTCGTCGAGGTCCTTGAATTCACGCTTGTCCCAGACCTTGACGGCGCGGCGGTGGCGGCTCTCTGACTGACCGATGCGGACGCCTTCCGGATTGTAGCCATAGGCGCCGAAGGGCGAGGTGCCGGCGGTGCCGATCCACTTGTTGCCGCCCTGATGCCGGCCCTTCTGTTCCTCAAGCCGCTGCTTCAGCGTTTCCATCAGCTTTTCAAAGCCGCCGAGGCTTTCAACCAGCGCCTTTTCCTCGTCGGTCAGGTGTTTCTCGGCGAGTTTCATCAGCCATTCGGTCGGGATCTCGGCCTCAAGGCTTTCCGACATCAAGTCGAGCCCCTTGAAGACGTGGCCGAAGACGCGGTCGAACTTGTCGAGATTGCGCTCGTCCTTCACCAGGATGGCGCGCGACAGGTAGTAGAAATCCTCGACCTTCTTCTCGGCGAGATCGGCCTTGAGTGCCTCCATCAGCGCCAGATATTCGCGCAGCGAGACCGGTAGGCCGGCGGATTTCAACTCGGCGAAGAAGGTGGTGAACATGGGCGATGTGAACTCCGCGATCCGATCCGAGGCAGGTTAGCGGGAAAAGCCCCGGGGTTGAACGGTTTTTCGCGCGGGGCCGGCGGCAATCGGCGGATCGTGGCGGGTGATGGCCGGCGGGTGGCGGAAAACAGCGGACAAGTGCACAACCGGCGTGAGGTTGCTTGATTTTGTTCGTGTTATGTACCAGTCTGGCTCCAGAGAATCGGCTAGTGTTCGCAGTCTGGCGGTTTCGGGACCTCGTTGCCCGGCGCCAAGCAACGGGAAATTCGACGCCTTGACCACCGACCCCAGAGCCGTGCCCGCGCCTGAATATCGCCCCGGCGGCATCGCCGCGCGTGCCATGGGCGCGCGGGTGGAGGCGGCCGGCTATCTCGACGGGCTCAATCCGGAGCAGCGGCAGGCGATCGAGGCGACCGAGGGGCCGGTGCTGGTGCTGGCGGGCGCCGGGACCGGCAAGACCCGGGTGCTGACGACGCGGATTGCCCATATCCTCGCCACCGGCCGGGCGCGGCCATCGGAATTGCTCGCCGTCACCTTCACCAACAAGGCGGCGCGGGAGATGAAGGAGCGGATCGGCCGCTATGTCGGACAGGCGGTCGAGGGGATGCCGTGGCTGGGGACGTTCCATGCCATCGGCACCAAGATCCTGCGCCGGCACGCCGAAATGGTCGGATTGAAGTCGGATTTCTCCATTCTCGACACCGACGACCAGCTGCGGCTGATGAAGCAGATCATCCAGGCCGAGGGCGTCGACGAGAAGCGCTGGCCGGCGCGGCAGCTGGCCTCGCATATCGACGGCTGGAAGAATCGCGGGCTGCAGCCGCGCGAGGTGCCGCCGGGCGAGGCGAAGGCGTTCGCCGGCGGCAAGGGCGGGGCACTCTATGGCGCCTATCAGGCGCGGCTGAAGACGCTGAATGCTGCCGATTTCGGCGATCTGCTGCTGGAGACGATCCGGCTTTTCCGCGAGAACGCCGACGTGTTGAAGGACTACCAGCGGCGGTTTCGCTACATGCTGGTGGACGAGTATCAGGATACCAACGTTGCGCAGTACATGTGGCTGCGGCTGCTGGCGCAGGGCAACAAGAACGTCTGTTGCGTCGGCGACGACGACCAGTCGATCTATGGCTGGCGCGGGGCGGAGGTCGACAATATCCTGCGGTTCGAGCACGATTTTCCCGGCGCGCTGGTGATCCGGCTGGAGCGGAACTATCGCTCGACCTCGCATATCCTCGCCGCCGCCTCGCACCTGATCGCCCATAACGAAAGCCGGCTGGGCAAGACCCTGTTCACCGACAGCGCCGATCCGGAGGCCGAGAAGGTGCAGGTCGCCTCGGTGTGGGATTCGGAGGAGGAGGCGCGGGCGATCGGCGACGAGATCGAGCGATTGCAGCGCCTTGGCCATGCGCTGAACGAGATGGCGATCCTGGTGCGGGCATCGTTCCAGATGCGCGAGTTCGAGGACCGGTTCGTCACGCTGGGGCTGCCCTATCGGGTGATCGGCGGCCCGCGCTTCTACGAGCGGCAGGAAATCCGCGATGCGCTGGCGTATTTCCGGGCGATGATCCAGCCGGCCGACGATCTGGCGTTCGAGCGGATCGTCAACGTGCCGAAGCGCGGGCTTGGCGACGCGACGGTGCTGCAGATCCACGCCTATGCGCGGGCGAAGGGGATTCCGTTGACGCTGGCGGCGGCGGAGATGGTCGAGACCGAGGAGCTGAAGCCGAAGGCGCGCTCGGCGCTGAAGGGCCTGACCGACAGTTTTGCCCGCTGGCGGGCGCAGGTCGACGTCATCGGCCATTCCGAACTCGCCGGGATCATCCTGGACGAGAGCGGCTATACCGAGATGTGGCAGAACGACAAGTCCGCCGACGCGCCGGGGCGGCTCGACAACCTGAAGGAACTGATCCGGTCGATGGATCAGTTCGACAATATGCAGACGTTTCTCGAGCATGTGTCGCTGGTGATGGATGCCGAGCAGGAAGCCGGGCTCGACGCGGTCAACATCATGACGCTGCACGCCGCCAAGGGGCTGGAATTCGACACGGTGTTCCTGCCGGGCTGGGAAGAGGGGCTGTTTCCGCATCAGCGGGCACTGGACGAGAGCGGCCGGGCGGGGCTGGAGGAGGAGCGGCGGCTCGCCTATGTCGGGCTGACGCGGGCGAAGCAGCGGGTGAAGCTGTGGTTCGCCTCGAACCGGCGGGTGCACGGCTCGTGGAATTCGTCGGTGCCGAGCCGGTTTCTCGACGAACTGCCGGAACCGCATGTGGACGTGATCGAGGGCAAGTCGAGCTATGGCGGCTATGGTCGCGGCGGCTATGGCGCCAGCCGGTTCGACCAGGGCGCGGCGTTCGGCTCGACCTATCAGACGCCCGGATGGCAGCGGGCGCAGGCGCGGATCGCCGGGCCGGCGGGCGGCGGGGCGATGGGCGGCGGGGCGGCGGGGCGCGGGCGCGGCGGCGACGATCATGAGTTCAATCAGGACCCGGGCCGGCCGGCCGGCGGGTTTGGCGAGGCGCGCACCGGTTTTGCCGGCTATGGCGCCGGCCGGTCGCCGCAGCGGGATCGCTGGGGCAATCCGATCGTCGAGAAGCGCCTGGGCAAAGTGCTCGAAGGCCAGCTGGTGACGAAGAGCGATGCCGAGGCGGCGCGGTACAAATGCGGCGACCGGGTTTTCCACCTGAAGTTCGGCAACGGCAATGTGGTCGAGGTCGAGGGCAACAAGCTGTCGATCGAGTTCGACCGGGCGGGGCGCAAGCGGGTGCTCGACAGTTTCGTGCAGCCGGCGTGATGCGGTACGCCGTCTTGCCCCTGCGCCAACGGAATTCTGGGCGGAATCGAGGCGCCAAGGCCGGGGTATTGTCAGCCCGGCCGGGAAGCATTTGTAAAATCAACAATTCCCCAGCGACAGGACAGGCGCGAAACACGCGCGTTCGCTTCTGTTTTTGACGGCGGCTTTAACGGCCCGGCAATCGTTCATGGGCATATTGGAAGGTGATTTTACGGCTGGCCGTGACGGCCTGAGCGGAATTCCGGGGCGGCGGGGAGACTTATCGTGATCGAGCAGCTTTCGGCCTTGGCGCGCGAAACCTCCAGTGACCGGCGGCGCGAGTTGCTGCATGCTGTTACCGATCTGTTTTTGAACAACGCCGCCGCGCCGTCGCGCGAACAGGGCGACCTGTTCGGCGACATCGTTCGCCGGGTGCTGGAAGACGTGACGGTCGAGGCGCGGGCCGAACTTTCGAACCGGGTCGCCACGGTTGACGTGCTGCCGCACGACATCGCCATGCGGCTGGCCACCGACGACATCAGCGTCGCCGAGCCGATGCTGCGGCAGTCGCCGGTCCTGAGTGAAACCGACCTGATTTCGATCGCCGAGGACCGTGGGCAGGAACACCTGCTGGCGATCTCGGTGCGTGACGGGCTGACCTCTGGCGTCACCGACGTGCTGGTGCGGCGCGGCAATACCGATGTGTTACGGTCGGTTTCGACCAACGAAAGCGCGCGATTCTCGCAGGATGGCTTCCGCCGCCTGGTCGATCGGGCCGCCGCCGACGAGGTGCTACGCGAATCGCTGCAGCGGCGCCGGGATCTGCCGGCGGTGGAGCAGCAGCGGCTGCACGATACGATGATGGAAGTGATCAAGGTCGGCATCGGCGACATTGCCGGCGCCGACAAGATCGCCGAACTGACCCACGGCGCCCTGACCCGGATCGAACAGGAAATGAAGGTGGCCCGCAGCCAGCGGCTCGAGGCCCGGTTCTTGTCGAAGGACATCAAGGATGGCCGGATCACACTGTCGAAGGCGGTGTCGCTGCTTGCCGAGAGCGAGCGGCAATACGACCTGGCGCAGATCTTCGCCGATCTCGAAGGCATCGCCCACACCCAGATCTTCCGCGTGCTGATCGCGCCGGAAGTGTCGGGCCTCGCCGTGCTGGCGAAGTCGCATTCGATCACCCCGGATGCGTTCGCGGCGCTGGTGGAAATGCGGCGCAAGCGGCTGAAGATGACGACCGAGCAGGCGCGGGCCGAGTTCAACGCCTATGAGCAGGTCGACGCGCAGAACGCCCAGCGGGTGATGCGCTTCCTCAAGGTGCGCCAGTCGGTCGGCGGGCTGAAGTAAGCGATCCACTTTGCGAGCGTTGCGATGACCGGGCGCAGTCCCGGTCGTTTTGTTTCGGGCAGACGGATCGCGCGGGCGGCTTCTATCCGTTCGGTTCCTGGGCTAAGAAGCCGCGTCATCGTCATCCGGACCGGGCCCCGCATGTTCCTTGTCACCATCGACACGACCGAAACCGTCGCCATGCGGTTGGCCGACGACCTGGCCGATGGCGAGGCGCTGGGGTGCGAGGCGGCGGGGGCGTTCGATATCGGCGGCGGGCGCTGGCGGGTGGAGGCCTATTGCCGCGAGCGGCCGACGGATGCGGAGCTGGCGGGCTATCTGACGGCGATGCTGGGGTTCGAGGCCGGCACGGCGATCGAGCGGGTGTTGCTGCGGCCGGTGGCGGAGGATGCCGACGGGGCGGCGGCGCTGGCGCCGGTCAGGGCAGGGCGGTTCCGGCTTTACGGCGAGCACAACACGCCGGACCCTGCCGGGCTCGGGCGGTTCGACCTGGCGATCGCCGCCGAGACGGCGTTCGGAACCGGCGATCATGCCTCGACCCTGCTGGCGCTGGCGGCGCTCGACCGGATTTCCCGGCGGCGCCGGCTCGGGCGGGTGCTGGATCTCGGCTGCGGCACCGGCGTGCTGGCGCTGGCGGCGGCGCGGCTGGGAGCGCGGCGGGTGGTGGCGAGCGACATCGATCCGGTGGCGGTGCGGATGTCGCGCTACAATGCGCGGGTCGCCGGACTGGCGCCGCGCCTGACCATCCTCGAGGCCGACGGCACGCGGGCGGCGGCGATCCGGGCCGTCGCGCCTTACGACCTGATCCTTGCCAATATCCTGCCCGATCCGCTGGTGGCGCTGGCGCCGGGGATCGTCGCCTCGCTCGGGCGCGGCGGCCTCTTGGTGCTTGCCGGCCTGCGCAGCGGCGAGCAGCCACGGCTGGAAGCGGCCTACCGGACGCGCGGGCTGCGACTGGTTGCTCGCGAGACGATCAAGGAATGGGCCGGGCTGGTGCTGGCGCGCGCCTGAACAGGCGGCTTGCCCCGGCGTCGCAAGGCCGATAAGACCGGCCGATCATCGGCGGCGGCGCCATTGCCGCGCTTTTCCCAGCAGGTTGCCATGCCCACGGTTCAAGTTGATCTCATCGCCGGAAATGACGAGGCCGAGCGGATCGCGCGGTTGCTCGAGGCGGCGTTCGAGGACGAGGGCTATCCGGTGACGCGGGAGGAGACGCCGCCCTACAGCCTGATCTGGACGGTGTCGACGCTGTTCTGGGATACGGAGCCGGACGAGGCGATCGCGCGGGTCAAGGATGCGCTGGGGACGGATGCGTTCGGCCTCGATCCGACGGCGCAGGTGCTTGACGACAACACCAACTGGATCGCGCAGTCGCTGGAAGTGCTGCGGCCGGTGGCGGCCGGGCGGTTCATGGTGCATGGCAGCCACGACCGCGCCGCCGTCACCGGCTCGACCATCGGGCTGGAAATTGACGCGCAGATGGCGTTCGGCACCGGCCATCACGCCACGACCTGGGGATGCCTGGCGGCGCTCGACCGGTTGCTGCACCAGCGCCGCTTCGGCCGGGTGCTGGATCTCGGCACCGGTACCGGCGTGCTCGCCTTCGCCGTGGCCAAGGTGCAGAAATCGGTGATCGTCGGCACCGATATCGACCGGGTGGCGACCGACATCGCCGCCGTCAATGCCGGCATCAACGGCGTGGCGCCACTGATGCGGTTGATCACCGCCGACGGATTGTCGGACCGGCGCATCGCCGATCGCGGCCCCTACGATCTGGTGATCGCCAACATCCTGGCGCGGCCGCTGATGAAGCTGGCGCGCGCCATCCGCACAGTGACGGCGCCGGGCGGCACGCTGGTGCTTTCGGGCCTGCGCGACGTCGACGGGCCGAAGGTGGAGTGGGCCTACCGCCTGCAGGGCTTCGTCCTGCGCGAACGGCGGGAGAAGGACCACTGGCTGACGCTGGTCATGGACAAGCCCGGTTCGACCCGCGCGCGTGGCCGCCGTGCCGACCGCGGCGTCGTCACCGCCGGAGCCAACCTCGGCTGAGAGGCCAAGCCGGCGACCGGATCAGAACCGGATGCCGTCGGCGAAGGGGTCGGCGGGGTCGCGGGTGAGGGTTGCTTCAAGGGTGACGTAGGCGCGACCGGTGATGCGGGCGATGATGCCGCCGCCGGGGGCGGGGCGGTATTCGGCCTCGAAGCGGCTGTCGATGATGCTTTCCTGCACCCAGCGCTCGCCGGGGGCGAGCTTGCCGTCGGCGGCGAGGCAGGCGAGCTTGGCCGAGGTGCCGGTGCCGCAGGGCGAGCGGTCATAGGCGCCGCCGGGGCAGAGGACGAAGTTGCGCGAGCGGGCGCCGGCGCCGCGCGGCGGGCCGAAGAGTTCGATGTGGTCGATCTCGGCGCCGTCGCGGCCGGTGATGCCGGCGGCAGCGAGCGCGTCGCGGATGGCGGTGGCGATGCGGGTCAATTCGGTGATGTTGGCGGCATCGAGCGGGGTCGTCACGCTTTCGGTGAGGAAGAACCAGTTGCCGCCCCAGGCAACGTCGCCGGTGACGCGGCCAAGTCCGGGGACGTCGACGCCGACGGCGTGGGCGAGACGATAGCTTTCGACATTCTCGACGGTGACGGTGTTGGCATCGACGAGGTCGACCGCGACGGTGCCGACCGGCGTGTCGAGATGGTGGATGCCGGGGCCGATGCGGCCCATGCGGGCGAGGGTGACGGCGGTGCCGATGGAGGCGTGGCCGCACATGCCGAGATAGCCGACATTGTTGAAGAAGATGACGCCGGCGACCGAACCGGGGTGGTCGGGCGGGCAGAGCAGCGCGCCGACGACGGCGTCGGAGCCGCGCGGCTCGTTGACGACGAGGCTGCGGAAGCGGTCGAACCCGGAGGCGAAACGGGCGCGCCGCTCGGCCAGCGTGCCGGGGCCGAGATCGGGGCCGCCGGCGACGACAAGGCGGGTCGGCTCGCCCTCGGTGTGGCTGTCGATGACGCGGATCATGCCGGCTCTCCGTGGGCGGCGGTCCAGCCGGCGTACCAGGCCTTGAACTGGGCGTGCTGGGCGCGGGCATAGGCCGCCTGGCTCGGCGACAGCCGGTCGCTGGCGTTGAAGTGGATTTCGTATTGCGCGTCGCCTTCGAGCACCATCAGGTACTTGTAGTAGAGCACCAGATCGGCGCCCTCGTCGAACTTCGACAGGGTCCACAGGGCGGCGTCGAGTTCCAGCGCGCGGGCGCGGGCGGCGACATCGCCGGCGGCCGCGGCGCGGCAGAGCGCGACGAGGCGCAGCACCGGGCCGGGCAGGACATTGCCGATGCCGGTGATGGCGCCGGTGGCGCCGCAATTGACGAAGCCGTGGAAGACGTTGGTGTCGACGCCGACCATCAGCGTCAGGTCGGGATTGCCGCTGGTGATGTGCTCGGCCGCATAGGTCATGGCGCTGGCGCCGCCGAATTCCTTGAAGCCGACGAGATGGGGATAGGCGCGGCGCAGGTCGAAGAACAGGTCGGCCTTGGTCTCGAAGCCATAATAGGGGCTGTTGTAGATGATCGCCGGCAGGTCGACGGCGGCCTCGAGGATGCCGGTGAAGTGGGCACGCTGGGCGGCGGGCGAGGAGCCGCGCGACAGCACGCGCGGGATGACCATCAGGCCGCCGGCGCCGACGCGTTTCGCATGGGCGGCGAGGGCGGCGGCGCGGGCCGGCGACTGGGCGCCGGTGCCGACGATCACCGGGATGCCGGCGGCGGTCAGGCGCTCGACGCCTTGCATGCGCTGTTCGTCGGTGAGCAGCGGCCAGTCGCCCATGGAGCCGCAATAGACCACGGCCGACATGCCGGCGGCGATGAGCTCGCGCGCCTTGGCGACGAGGGCGTCGAAATCCGGCTGGCGATCGGGGGTGCAGGGCGTCATCAGGGCGGGAATGCAGCCGGTGAAGATCGAGGCGGACATGTCGGGCTCCGGATCGGGGGAACGGGATCGGGGGAACGGGGAAACGAGCGGCGAGTATGGCGGTGGATGACGGCCGGCGTCTTGTCGGAATGGCTGGCACGGATTGGGGTTTCGGCACAAGATCGCCGGCATGGACGATCAAGACGACATTCGCACCCGCTTCCTCGCCGCGCTCGGCCGGCCGTTCATGGGCGAGGAGCTGTTCGATGTGGTGCCCGACATCGTGTTCTTCGTGAAGGACGCGGACGGGCGCTATGTGGCGGCCAATCGCACCCTGGTGGAGCGCTGTCGGCTTTCGGGCAAGGCCGAGCTGATCGGGCGACGGGCGGCGGAGGTGTTTCCGCCGGCGCTGGCGCAGCGGATCGCGGCGCAGGACCGTCTGGTGCTGGCCGAGGGACGGCGGCTTGCCGGCGAACTGGAACTGCATCTCTATCCGGGCGGGCGCGAGGGCTGGTGCCTGACCTGGAAGGAGCCGCTGCGCGCCGCCGATGGCGGCATCGTCGGGCTTTACGGCCTGTCGCGGGATCTGTCGCCGGGCGGCTTGGCGACTGGCGGTTTGGCGGCGGGCGGTTTGTCGGCCGGCGGCGAAATGGCGGCGGTATCGAGCGCGGTCGAGCACATTCGCGACCATCTCGACCGGCCGTTGCGGCTTCCCGATCTTGCCCGGCTCGCCGGCCTGTCGCAGTTCCAGCTCGACCAGCGCTTCCGGGCGCTGTTCGGCCTCACCGTCGGCCAATACGTGACGCGCGCCCGGATCGCGGCGGCGTGCGAGCGGCTCAGCCGCTCGGACGAACCGATCGGCGCCATCGCGCTCGAATGCGGCTATTCCGATCAGGCCGCCTTCACCCGCCAGTTCCGCCGCTCGGTCGGCATCACGCCGAAGGCGTATCGGGAGGGCGGACGGTAGGTTACCTGCTCGCGGCGGCTTGCGTTCGCGTTGGGCGACCTCTCCCTTCTCCCGCTTGTGGGAGAAGGTGTCCCGAAGGGACGGATGAGGGTCTTTCGGCCAGTGTTGTTGCCTCGGGCGCCCCTCATCCCCGCTTCGCGGACCTTCTCCCCGGAGGGGAGAAGGGAAAGATCGAAGACCTTGTGTTGGTCATTGGCGACCGTGCGAGGCGGATTGAGTGACGTTTTGATGTAGGAATGGCGGCTTGGTGAATGAAAGGCGGACTTTCCCAGCCGCTACCTCTCCCTTCTCCCGCTTGCGGGAGAAGGTGTCCCGAAGGGACGGATGAGGGTCTTTCGGCAAGCGTTGTTGCCTCGGGCGCCCCCTCATCCGGCCTTCGGCCACCTTCTCCCCGGAGGGGAGAAGGGAAAGATCGAAGACCTTTTGATGGTCAATGGCGACCTGGCGAGCGAAAGATCCTTACCGCCCCTCGCGGCGGGCGAGGAAGGCAAGGCGTTCGAAGAGGTGGACGTCCTGTTCGTTTTTCAGAAGGGCGCCGTGCAGGGGCGGGATGATCTTCTTGGCGTCCTTTTCCTTCAGCACCGATGGGTCGATGTCCTCTGAGACGAGGAGCTTGATCCAGTCGAGGAGCTCGGAGGTGGAGGGCTTCTTCTTCAGGCCGGGGACGTCGCGCAGGTCAAAGAAGATGCGCAGGGCCTCGTCGAGCAGGCGGGATTTCAGGCCGGGGAAGTGGACGTCGACGATCTCGGTCATGGTGCCGGCGTCGGGGAACTTGATGTAGTGGAAGAAGCAGCGGCGCAGGAAGGCGTCCGGCAGGTCCTTCTCGTTGTTGGAGGTGATGATCACCACGGGACGGTTCTCGGCGCGGATGGTCTCGCCGGTCTCGTAGACGTGGAACTCCATGCGGTCGAGTTCGAGCAGCAGGTCGTTGGGGAACTCGATGTCGGCCTTGTCGATCTCGTCGATCAACAGCACCGGGCGGACCGGGGCGGTGAAGGCCTCCCACAGCTTGCCGCGCTTGATGTAGTTGGCGATGTTCTTGACGCGCTCGTCGCCGAGCTGGCCGTCGCGCAGGCGCGATACGGCGTCGTATTCGTAGAGGCCCTGCTGCGCCTTGGTGGTCGACTTGACGTGCCATTCGATCAGCGGCGCGCCGAGGGCGCGGGCGACTTCCTTCGCCAGCACGGTCTTGCCGGTTCCGGGCTCGCCCTTCACCAGGAGCGGCCGCTGCAGCACGATCGCGGCATTGACGGCGACACGCAGGTCCTCGGTGGCGACGTAGTCCTTGGTGCCGGTAAAGCGCATGGGGCGGGCGTCCTTCAGCTTCTCGATCGAACCAACAGTTAGAAGGCGCCCGCGCGGCTGGCAAGGCGGAATTGGCGGCGCAGGCGGGCGATGCGCCGGCGGCGGCGGTTTCTGCCCGGCAGAAATTGCCGCGAACGGTACGGCAGGCATGGGCAAAGCGTGCCGTTAACCTTTTGTAAACCATGGAAATCATTGAAATATTTGGATTTCGATCTGGCATGGCCCGTGCGAGGGCATGGTCGAGTGCGGTGTGCGTCGATCGCCCCGCTTGGTGTTTCGAGATCAGGGGAACGGTCATGGGTATCTACGGAGCGATGAATACCGCGGTCAGCGGCATGCGCGCACAGTCGTTCGCGCTGGAGAACATCTCCGGCAACATCGCCAATTCGCAGACTACCGGCTTCAAGCGCATCGACACCAGTTTCGCCGATCTCGTGTCCGGCACGACCGGCTCGACCCGGCGGCAGCTGACCGGGTCGGTCAATTCCTATTCGCGCGCCACCAACATGGTGCAGGGCACGCTGGAAGCGTCGTCGACCGAAACCTTCATGGCGATCAATGGCGGCGGCTATTTCATCGTGCAGGAAATGGCCGGCGAGACCGACGGCCGGGCGATCTTCACCGGCACCGACCTCTATACCCGGCGCGGCGACTTCACCATGGACCGCGAGGGCTATCTGGTGAACGGCTCGGGCTACTATCTCAAGGGCCTCGAGCTCGATCCGGACACGGGCAATCCGGTCGGCAGCGTCTCCGAGGTGATCCGGCTGGAAACCGATACGCTGCCGGCGACCGAGACGACCAAGATCACCTATACGGCGAACCTGTCGTCGAACCCGCTGACCAAGCGGGCGCAGGAAAACCCGAGCCTGGCCGATTCCAACCTGCTCGATCCGGGGCTGACGGCGGGCGCCAACGTGACGGCGGCCAACAACCAGCTGTTCCTCAACAGCTCGATCTCGGGCGGCGCGGTGACGGCCTACGACTCGCTCGGCGCGCCGGTGAACATCCAGCTGCGCTGGGCCAAGATCGAGAATCGCGACCCGACCGACGCCACGACCAATGACAGCTGGCAGCTGTTCTATCTGTCGGACGCGGATGCCACCGGCACCGGCGTGCAGTGGACCAATGCCGGGCAGACCTTCACCTTCAACGATGCCGGTGCGCTGACGACGCCGACGGCGGGCGTGACCTTCACCAACATGCAGGTGAACGGCAACGTGCTCGCCAACGTGCAGCTTGCCTATGGCGACGGTGGCCTGACGCAGTTCGCCAAGCCGAGCGGCGACGTGCAGGTGACGACCCTGACCCAGAACGGCATGCCGCCGGGCGAACTGGTCAATATCGGCGTCGAGGACGGCGGCGACATCGTCGCCAACTTCTCCAACGGCCGGCAGATCTCGATCGCCCGCATTCCGGTGGTGACGTTCAACGCCGAGAGCCAGCTGCGGCGTCTCGACGGCGGCGCGTTCCAGGCGACGCAGGAATCCGGCGGGCCGATCACCGGCCAGGCCGGCGACATCGTCGGGGCGACGCTCGAGGCGTCGAATACCGACATCGCCGACGAATTCTCCAAGCTGATCGTCACCCAGCAGGCCTATTCGGCCAACAGCCGGGTGATCTCGACGTCCAACAGCATGATGGAGGAAGTGCTCAACATCGTCCGTTGATGCATCGCCACAGCGTGCGGCGCGGTGATGTCACCGCGCCATGAGTATCGAGGTCGCGCGCCATGCCCATCACGTCTGCCCTCAGTTCGTCGCTCGCAGGCCTGCGCGTCACCCAGCGCGACCTGGCGATCACCGCGGGCAATATCTCCAGTTCGAGCGTCGACGGCTATATCCGCCGCCGGCTCTCCTACGAGAACGTCGTCACCAACTCGGCCAGCGGCACGATCCGGGATACGGTCAACCGCGAGCTCGATACCTCGGTTCAGACGCAGCGGCGGGCGGCGGGCAGTTCGGCCGCCTATGCGGCGCTGCGAGCCGACGCGTTGCAGCAGCTCGATGCGCTCTACGGCCAGCCGGGCTCGTCGGGGGCGATCGATACGGTGCTGAACGAGTTCGGCGGGACGCTGGATCAGCTGGCGGCGTCGCCGAACGATCTGTCGTTTCAGCTGCAGACGGTGCAGTCGGCGACGGCGGTGACCGACACGCTGCATGCGATGACCGAGCAGATCCAGTATCTGCGCAAGGAGGCCGAGGACCACATCGCCGACACGGTGCAGAACATCAACGAGACGATCAACGCGCTTGCCGATCTCAACAAGCTGATCCGCGAGAATGCCGGCCGGTCGGAAGACATCATGGCGCTGGAGGACAGCCGCGACCAGAAGCTCGACGAACTGGCATCGATGATCGACATCCGCATCATCCAGCGCGCCGATCACTCGGTATCGGTGCTGACCTCGGGCGGCATGTCGTTGCTCGACGTCGAGGCGTCGCAGCTGCGGTTCGACGCCCATGGCTCGATCGGCGCGACGTCGCTGTGGGATGTCGATCCGGCGAAGCGCGATGTCGGCACGATCCTGCTGGTGCAGCCATCGGGCTTCGCCAGCGACATGATCGACGAGGGGCAGCTGCGCTCGGGCGAGTTGGCCGCCTACGTCGAAATACGCGACACGATCATGGTCGAGGCGCAGTCACAGGTCGACGCGTTGGCGGCGGCGCTGGCGGGGGTGTTCGAACCGACCGACGTCATCGGCACGGCGGCGACGTCGGGCGCGGCGACGGGCTTTGCCTTCAACGTCGACGACATCAGCTCCGGCGATGCGATCACCGTCGACCGGGTGGTGAACGGGCAGGCGCAACGGATCCACTTCGTCGCGTCGAGCGCGAGCGGCACGACGCCGGCGGCGGTCAACCCGTCCATCGGCGAGCAGATCGTCGAGATCGACTTCACCGGCGGGGCATCGGCGATCGCCAGCCAGATCCAGGCGGCGTTGGGGACGAGCTTCGCGGTGACGGCGTCGGGGACCAGCGTGCAGGTGCTGGACGACGGCGCGGCCGGCACGACCGACGTCACCGGCGTCAAGATCACCGATCCGTCGCTGCGGCTGTTCACCGACCAGGACGGCGATGCCTATATCGGCACGACGGCGGATACGATCGAACGGCGCGGCTTTTCCGAGCGGATCAAGGTCAATTCGACGCTGCTGTCGGATACCGGGGCGCTGCTGAAGTGGACCACGTCTACCTCGGCGGGTGACTCGACCCGGCCGGAAGTGATGGCGGACCGCTTCGACCAGATGCGCTTCACCTTCGGCGCCGATACCGGGCTGGTGTCCGGCACCAGCGGTTTCACCGGGTCGATCGACACGTTCCTGCGGCAGGTGATCACCCAGCGCGGTTCGGCGGCGGAAAGCGCGACGCGGATCTCGGAGGGGCAGGAGATCGTCAAGGCGAACCTGGACGAGCGCTGGAAGGCGGTGGCCGGCGTGGACATCGATACGGAAATGGCGCGCCTGATCACCATCCAGAACGCCTATGCCGCCAATGCCCGGGTGATGAGCGCGGTGCGTGAACTGTTCGACATGTTGATGAAGATCTGAGGCGCGCGACGATGTATATCAATCGGGTCAATGACAACCGTTCGCCGATCGTGCGCGATCTCAACACGATGCGCACTCAGATGGCCGACCTGCAGCGGCAATTGGGCACCGGCGTCAAGGCCGAGACCTATGGCCAACTGGGGCGCGACCGCTCGGTGGTGGTGGCGCTGCATGCGCGACGCGAGGCGGTGTCGGCGTTCCAGCAGACGACGTCGCTGATCTCGACGCGGCTGAAGGTCGCGGACACGGCGCTGACCGGCATTTCGACGACGATGTCGCAGCTGCGCTCGACCATCAATCCGAACGACTACACCCTGTTGTCGGACGGGCAGACCTCGCATCAGTCGCACGCCAGCCAGGCGATGGAAGAGGTGCTGAGCATGCTCAACACCGATGTGGCCGGGCGCTATGTGTTCGGCGGCAAGAACCTGGAGGAGGCCCCGGTGATCGGCAGCAGCGCGATCATGAACGGGGAGGGGACCAAGGCCGGGTTGCTGACGGTGGTTGACCAGCGCCGGCAGGCGGATCTCGGCGCCGATGGGCGCGGGCGGCTCACCGTGGTGAATGCTGGCGCGGCGGTGACGCTCGCCGAGGACGGCAGCCATCCGTTCGGGTTCAAGCTGTCGACGGCGACGTCGTCGACGGCGGCGGTGACGGTGAGCGGGCCGAGCGGGTCGCCGCCGTCCCTGTCGGCGACGGTGGCGACGCAGCCCAATCTCGGCGACACGCTGGCGGTGGAACTGGCGCTGCCGGACGGCACCAAGACCCTGGTGACGCTGACCTTCACCGACGGCACTGGCGCGACCACGAATGGCGTCGTCCTCGGGGCGGACGCGACGGCGACGGCGGCGAACTTGACGACCGCGCTGGGCACGGCGCTGGAGAAGGCCGGGCAGACGAGCCTTGAGAGCGCCAGCGCCATCAAGGCGGCGCGCGGCTTCTTCGATACGTTCCAGGGCAAGCCGCCGGAACGGGTAGCGGGGCCGCCCTATGCGACGGCGACGGCGGTGCGCGACGGATCGGACGACACGGTGGCTTGGTATCGCGGCGACCAGACGGCGACCGATCCGCGCCACGACGCGACGGCGCGGGTTGATAACGGCGTCACGGTGAAATACGGCGTGCGGGCCAACGAGGCGCCGTTCGTCGAGCTGATGGCCAATCTCGGGGCGATGGTCGCCAGCGACTTCTCCGGCGGCAGCGAGATCGACAAGGATCATAGCATGGATTTCGCATCGAGGTTGCGCAGCAATATCGCGCTGACCTCGACGTCAAAGTCGGTCGCCTCGATCCAGGTGGAACTGGCCTCGGCGGCAAAGACGACGAAGACGATCGAGACGCGGTTGAAATCGACAAAGGCGACGGTCGACGAGTTGATCGACGAGAAGGAAGGCGTCGACAAGAACGAGGTGGCGGTGATGCTGCTCGAACTGCAGACGCGGATGCAGGCGAGCTATCAGGCGACTTCGATCATGGCCAATCTCAACCTGACCGACTACCTGTGACAGCGCGGGCGTCTTGCCCGCCGCGACGGACAGCGCCGACGGAATGAAAAAGGCCCGCGGAGCTTGGCTCGGCGGGCCTTTTCGGCGAATGCGGTGCGAAGCGGATCAGCGGCGCTGACGCAGGCCCTCGGCGATGTTCTTGTTGATGTTGACCAGCACGGCAAGGCGTTCGGCGCGCGGCTCGATCATCAGCTGAATGGTGTGGTTGAAGATGAATACGCCAAGCGTGGCGATATTCTGCTTGATCTCGCGCGGCAGCGGGTTCTCGGACTTGGTGGCGGATGTCACCAGAATGGTCCAGAGCTTGCGATTGTAGGTCAGCGCCGGGTCGAGATCCTTGGCGCGCGCCTCGAAATCGTCGCGGATAGCCTGCAAGCGGGCGGCGGCCTTGAGCAGCAGCGAGGCTTCGAGCTCGCGCGGATCAACGGTTGCCTGGCTTGTTTTCTGATAAGCCTGAGACGCCAGATTGTACATGACCCATCAGCTCGCTTTCGTACTCGATGAGGCGCTTGGATTCCTTCAGAGCTTTATAGAACTGATTGCTTAAAATATGGTTGCTGATCCGGCCGATGTAAGGTGTCGTGCTGGGAGCTGCCTGCATGACATCTGAGATAAGCTGGAAGTAGTCATCCTGAATGCGTTCGGTCTTCTTGGTCAAATACATCAATTGCACCGCAAGATAGATTTTCCTGCAGGGCGTGTTGGCGGTTTCGGCTGTAAGAATGTCTTTTTCGCGCAGGATGGGCGCGTCGCCCTCGATGAACAGCCGGGTTCGCTGGCTGTCGTTGGTGATCAAGCTCTCGCCGATGATAATCCGTTCACCGGGCTTGAGTTCAACTTTTAGTGCCATGGGCCGCTTCTCCTTCTGAGTTTGCGGGAACATGACCAAGGAAACGTGAAAGCGGTCCGCATCCGTTCACGGATTGGAAAGCATCAGCCGAACAGGCGCAAGACCGCCTGGTCGGATTGGGAGGCGAGCGACAGCGCGGTCGACGACAGCTGCTGGCGCGTCTGCAGGGCGAGCAGGTTGGCGCCCTCCTCGTTGGTGTCGGCGACGACCAACTCGTCGGAGCCGACATTCAGCACGTTGACCAGTTCGCGGGTGAACTTCTCGCGCTGCTGCAGCACCGACAGATTGGTGCCGAAGGTGGCGGCCTGGGTGCGCAGCTCGCGGATCGCCTGATTGATGTCGCCGAGGGTGGCGCGAATGCTGGATTCGTCGAGCCAGGACGACTCGGTGGCGGTGACGGAGCCGCCGTTCAGGCCGGCGCCGGCCTGGCCGCCGGTGAAGGTGATGTCCTGCGCCGCCTCGATGGTCAGGGTGCCGGAGGAGAAGCTCGCCTCGACCTGGGAGAACTGGGCGTTGATCTCGGTGACGAACTCGGCAACCGTCATGGTGGCGGTGACGGTGATCGAACCGATCGCGCCGTTGGCGTCGGAGAAGGTGATGACATCGCCGGCATTGGCGGCGGTCGACGACGCCAGCAGGCTGGACGAGGTGAGGGCGGCGGCGCCGGTCGTCAGGGTGACATTGGTCGAGCCGGCCGTGCCGACGGTCAGCGCGGGCAGGGAAAGCGCGGTGGCCGGATCGGTGTAGTCGACCGGGTCGACGACGAGCTTGGCCGAGTTTTCCTCGTTGAAATAGACGGTGACCTGATTGCCGTCGCCGGCGAGCAGGTTCTTGCCGTTATAGCTGGCGTCGCGGGCGATGCCGGAGAGCTGGCCGAGGAGATCGTTGTATTCGCTGACCAGACGCGAACGCTCGAAGCGATCGGCGGTCTGGAGCGCCTGATTGGCCTTCGCCTTGGCCGATTCCAGCATCTTGGACATCGCGGTGATGCCCTGATCGGCGGCCTTGATGATCTGGATCGACTGGCCGAGATCATCAAGCAGGCCTGAGAGATCGGTGGCGCGATTCGACAGGCCTTGCGAGGTGAAGAACGAGGTTGGATTGTCGAGTGCCGAATTGACCTTGCGACCCGTGGCGAGGCGCCCCTGGGTGCGGGTCATCATCTCCGACGTGCTTTGCAGCGACAACAGGTTATCGCGCACACCGGTGGACAACACGATATTCGACATATCGACCCTCCTTGGCACCGCAAAACGATTCTGCGCGTGTGCCAGCATGGAACAGGTCGAAAATGATTAATCGAGGTTAATGAACCGTTAACGCGTTAGGGATTGGTTCATAATTGTTGATGAAAAGTTTCCAAGGTCGACGCCGCGACGATTGCCGCGGATTTCGCGGATTATCGGGATATTTCCGCAGGCTTGCGCGTGGAGGAATGCGGGCCCGGGCGATCGCGGCCGCGACGATCAGGCAGGGGAGGGGGCGGAGGTGGGCCGAAACGACAAGGGCGGAGCCGAAGCCCCGCCCTCGCATGCTGGCGAAATGATCGAACCGATCAGCCGATGAGGCGCAGAACGTTCTGGTCGGCCTGCGAAGCAAGCGACAGGGCGGTCGACGACAGCTGCTGCTGGGTCTGCAGGGCGAGGAGGTTGGCGCCTTCCTCGTTCATGTCGGCGAGCGTCAGCTTGTCGGCACCGGTCTGCAGGGTGTTGATCATGTTCTTGGTGAAGTCCTGGCGGGTCTGGACGACCGACAGGTTGGTACCGAAGGTCGACGCCTGCGAACGCAGGGTGTCCTGGGCGCCGGTCAGGGCCTTGAGGACCTGATTGATTTCGGCGTCGGTGGTGAAGGTCACCGAAGCGGCGGCGCCGGCGGTATCCTTCTTGGTGTCGGCGGTTTCGGCGGCCGTGGTGAAGTCGAAGGCCGACGCGAAGGTGATCTGGCGGGTATCCTCATCGAACGAGGCATTGACGAGACCACCAGTGGCTTCCTTCACCTTCTCGGTGAAGTCCTTGATGGTCATCGACGCGTCCTGCGTGATGGTGAATTCAGCCGTGTCGCCATTGCCCTTGTCGACGGTGATGACGAAGTCTTCGGTGTCGACCAGGGCAGCGCTGGAGTTCTCGGTGGTGCCGGCGGTATAGGCCGTTCCCGAGGCGCTGTAGACGGTGCCCGACAGGCCGAGGTTGGTCGAGTCGGTGTAGTCCACCGCCGAGACGTTCAGCTTGTTGGTCTGGTCTTCGTTGAAGATGACGGTGACGTCGTTGCCGGCGCCGCCAAGCAGGTTCTTGCCGTTGTAGCCGGAGTCCTTGGCGATACCCTCGATCTGCGAGAGAATCTCGTTGTACTCGGCGGCGTACTTGGCGCGGGCGGCGCTGTCGCTGGACTGCAGGGCCTGGGTCGCCTTGCCCTTGGCGCTGTCGACGAGCTTGCCGATCGAGGTCAGGCCCTGGTCGGCGGCCTTCAGCACCTGAACCGACTGGCCCATGTCATCCATGAGGCCGTTCAGGTCAGACGCGCGCGAATTGAGGTTCGACGCGGTGAAGAACGAAGACGGGTTGTCGAGGGCGGAGTTGACCTTCTTGCCGGTGGCCAGCTTGTTCTGAGTCTCGCTCAGCATCGTGGCGGCGTTCTGGAGCGACATCAGGTTCTGACGAACACCGGCGGAAATCGTAACGGCCATTTTATGGTCCTTCCCAATTCTAGAGGATCGCCGCCCTTCCTGGGCGGGTCGTCCGTTCTGGACGATGGGAGGAGGATCGCGTGGTCGCCTTTACTGAGCATGAAGAAGCATGGTTAACGGGTGTCTGGGTAAATGAACGGTTTATACTTTGAGTAAAGACGGTTTTATTTGTGCCTTTTGCTGATATTTGGAGAAACCCCAAGTTCTTGTTCTGGCAGCGGGAATCGATCCGGAGCAGGAGCGGCGCCCGACGGCCGGATCGTCGGGCTCGACCCGCTGGCCAGGGGAGCGGGCACAAGAAAAAGGGGGCGAAGCCGTGGCCTCGCCCCCTTTTCCGGGATTTCGATCGGTGATCGATCCGCCGATTACTGGATGAGGCGCAGGACGTTCTGGTCGGCCTGCGAGGCCAGCGACAGGGCGGTGGAGGACAGCTGCTGCTGGGTCTGCAG
>JAEULV010000086.1 GCA_016793065.1 Hyphomicrobiaceae bacterium | reverse complement strand
CGACGGCTGTTACTCCGCCGCCGCCTTGGCGCCCGGGCTCGCCGTCGCCGTATTGAGCCACTCCGGCACGCTTTCCAGCGCGATCTGGTCCTCGACGCCGAAGCGGCGCCGCACCACGGCGTAGCGGTCGCCGTCGACCAGCACTTCCGGCACCAGCGCCCGCGCGTTGTAGGTCGACGACATCGTCGCGCCATAGGCACCGGCCGTCGCCATGACGATCAGCTCGCCCGGCTGCATCTCCGGCAGCTTGCGCCGCTTGGCGAACGTGTCGGAGCTCTCGCAGATCGGCCCGACCACGTCATATTCCACCAGCCGCGCATCCGGCCGGAGCAGGCGCACCGGCACGATGTCGTGGTGGCTCTCATACATCGCCGGCCGCACCAGATCGTTCATCGCCGCGTCGAGAATCAGGAACTGCATCTCGCCGGCGTCCTTGACGTAGACGATGCGCGACATCAGCACGCCGGCGTCCGCCACCAGCGTCCGCCCCGGCTCCACCGCCAGCTTGACGCCGAGATCGCCGACGGTTTCGCCGATCACCCGCGCGATCGCCGCATTGTCGATTTCGAGCTCGTTCTCATAGGCGACGCCGAAGCCGCCGCCGAGATCGAGCCGCTCGATGGCGAAGCCGCGATCGCGCAGCCCGCGCACCGCCTCGGCCAGGCGCCGGTAGGTCTTCACCAGCGGCGCTTCCGACAGGATCTGCGACCCGACATGGCTGGCGATGCCGACGAAACGGATGCCGGCCATGGTCCGCAATTCGTTTTCCAGCGCCGGCAGGCGTTCAAGGTCGATGCCGAACTTGTTGTCCTTCTTGCCGGTGGTGATCTTGGCATGGGTCTCGGCGTCGACATTCGGATTGACCCGCAGCGCCACCGTCGCCACACGGCCGCGCCCGCGCGCCAGCCCGTCGAGCGCCCGCAGCTCCTCGACACTCTCGACGTTGAACTGATGGATGCCGACATCGAGCGCCATCGCCAGCTCGGCCTCGGTCTTGCCGACGCCCGAGAAGATCACGTCCTCGGGCTTGAACCCCGCCGCCAGCGCCCGGGCGACCTCGCCACCCGATACCGTGTCGACCCCGGCGCCCATGCCGGCCAGCAGCGCCAGCACCGCCTGGTTGGAATTGGCCTTGACGGCGAAATGCACCCGGCAGCCCTGCGGCGCCAATGCCCCCGCCAGCGCGCCGTAGCGCTGCCGCAACCGCGTCGCCGAATAGACATAGACCGGCGAACCGACCTCGGCCGCGATCCGCGACAACGCCACGCCCTCGGCATGCAGTTCGCCACCGATCACCGGAAAGGCATCGGCCGGCAGGCGGCGGGTAAGTTCGGCAAGCGTCGACGACATGGGCGGGATCCGGACGATACGATGAGCGTTGCCTGCCGATAGCACGCGCGCCGGCTCCGGGCAAACCACGCCGCCGCCGTCAGGGCGCCGGCTTCGCCAGCGCCGCCTCGATCGCGGCGACGACGCGCGGATCGTTCGGCTCGGTGCTGGAGGCGAATGCAGCGACGAGCCGGCCGTCGCGGCCCACCAGATATTTGTGGAAGTTCCAGCGCGGTGCGTTGCCCTGCCCCAGCGCCTCCGCCGCCCAGCGATAGAACGGATGCGCGCCGGTGCCGCGCACGCCGGCCTTGCCGGCAAGCGGAAAGGTGATGCCGTAGGTCGACGAGCAGAATCCCTTGATTTCGCTGTTGTCGCCCGGTTCCTGCCCACCGAAATCGTTCGACGGCACGCCAATGATCGTCAGCCCCCGGTCGCGGTAGCGATCCCACAGCGCCTGCAGCGGCCGGTACTGGTTGATGAAGCCGCAATGCGAGGCGGTGTTGACGACCACCAGCACCCGCCCGCGAAACCGCGACAGCGCCAGCGGCGCCCCGTCGATGCCGTCGAAGCGGAAGGCAAACGCCCCCGCGTCGCTCAGCCCCGCCGCCCGGGCGTCCGAAGCGCGCCCGACGATCGTCGCCGCGCAAATCCCCGCCAGCCCGATTGAAAACCGCCGCCGATCCATCGCCGCCACTCCCTGCCATCCGCAGTGTGACGGTCTACGCAAAGCCCGCCCGATCGGATCTGACGGCTCGATCCGCGCGGCCTTCGGATTCCTGGCTGTTCGACTGAATTCACGCCGCCTTCGGCTGCGCGGTCGCATCGACGCTCTTCGGCCGGGTCATGATATCGGCCAGCTGCAGATAGTGCCGCCCCGACAGCGCCGGCGAGAACAGATAGCCCTGGGCCGAGGTGACGCCGATCTTGATCAGGCGCGCGATCTGCTCCTCATTCTCGACGCCCTCGGCGATGACGCCCATGTCCAGCGTCCGCGCCAACTCGGCCAGCACGTCGACGATCGACGACGACACCTGATCCTGGGTCAGCATGTCGATGAACATCTTATCGATCTTGATGATGTCGATGCCGAGCTGCTGGATATAGGCAAGCCCGCCATGGCCGGTGCCGGTATCGTCCAGCGCCACCCGGCAGCCGAGCGAGCGGATCTCGGCGATGATCTTGCGGGCAACGCCAAGATCCTTCAGTGGATAGCGCTCGGTCACCTCGAACACCAGTTGGTCGTAGCGCACCTGGCCGCCGCCGAAAATGTCGACGATGTCCTCGATGATCCGCCGATCGTCGAAATGCCCGGCGAACAGGTTGATCGATACCTTCAGCTCCGGATGCTTGGCATAGAACGGCCCGAGTTCCTGCGCCGTCTTGCGCATCAGCTGCCGGGTGATCTCGAAAATGTGCCCCGATGTCTCGGCGAACGGCATGAACCGCCCCGGCGGTACGAACTGCCCGTCGGAGCGCATCCACCGCGCCAGCATTTCCGAACCCTCGAGCTTGCCCGAGGCGAGATCGATCACCGGCTGGTAATACGGCACGAATTCGTTTCGCCGCACCGCCGACTGCATCTGGCCGTCGATGTCGATCTCCGGTCGCCAATTGATGTAGATGGCGATGGCGATCAGCACGATGCCGAGGCCGAGACTGCCAATGATCAGCCCGAATTGCAGCGGCCGCACGTTGGAATAGACCGCCTGCGCCGGCACCGACACGGTGACATCGATCGGATAGAGCGTCGACGACACCACCACGCTGAGCGATCCGTCGAGCTTGCCGCCATGGCTGTCGTCGCCCGAGGTGAGCCAGCTGTCAGCACCGCGCAGGCGGATGTCGACCACCCGGGCGGCGCGCATCGGCTCCGGCCCCGGATCGACCGCCAGCGCCGACGAGCGGGTCTCCGCCATCAGCCGGTCGCCGGTATGGGCGCGCGACAGCACCCGCAACACGTTGCCGCCCTCGACCGAGTCCGGAAGTGTTTGCAAGGACAATGAAATCAGCGGGTCTTCCGCCCCGTCGACCGGCGCGACGGCGCCATCGGCGCCAACTCGCGGCGGCGCCGTGCACTTCGGATAGCCGCCGGGGTCGACCAGCGTGATCCGCGACACATAAGCCGAGCCGGAAATCGCCTCGACGAAGGCCGCGCGGCTGTCGGGCGAACAGTCGAGCGCCTTGCGGCGTTCAAGATCCTTCAGCGGCGAGATCGAATCGGTGATCACCCGTTCGGCGCGCGTCAGCAGGCGCTGGCTCATCGACGTCACTTCGTCGCGGGCCGTCACCTCGGCAAAACGATCAAGCGCGTGGTAGCCGACGCCGAACGGCACGACTGACACCACGACCGCCACCGCGATCGCCCGCATCATCTGACGCGTGGCCCTGATCACCCGCACTGCCTCCCATGCGCGTTGCCGCGCCTGCCTCTGCTCGAAAGCGCGCCGCCACGCGCCGGTGAGATCGGCTGCCTTCCCGCAATCCGGGACGCTGCTTGACGGCCAGTCTGCCCGAAGGGCGTAAATGGAGCGTCAACCATGCGGAATTTTTCGAAGGCCTGTACTGAAAATTACAAGAACGCCGAATTCGAGAAACAGCCGCTCCATCCCGTCAGCACGGACCGGCTCCCAACTTGCCGTGCATCCCGCGCGCCGTCGATTGCAGGCATCACGGCTCGCCCGAACGCAGGCAGGCGACCGCATCGTCACTCGATAAAGCCCGATTCGCGCCGGGATTTAAATCCAGCGGGCAAAAATCGCTTTGTTTTTCAACTGCATCAATAAAGCAACCGCACCGCGCGCCGACAAATCTCCGCGGCGATGACGGCGCGGCTTGTCGCGCGCCCCGCTTGCGACGGGCGATGGCATCCGCCGCGCCAGTGGCGAATGCCGCCGCGCTCCGTCGTTCAGCGCACGATCGGGAAGCCGTTGCGGGCCCAATCCTGGATGCCGCCGCCCATGTGGCGCAGGCCTTCCAGCCCGGCGCCGCGCGCCATCGACAGCGCCTGGGCCGAGCGGCCGCCGGCGAGGCAATAGAGCACGACCGGCTTGTCGGTCGGGATCTTGGCGAACGAACCGCCAAGCCGCGACAGCGGCATGTGGATCGCGCCCGGAATCCGGCCGTTCGCCCATTCGTTCGCCTCGCGCACGTCGACGAGCGTGATCTCGCCCTTGTCCATCAGCGACCGCACCTCGGCACAAGACAGCGTGTCAGCGGCTCCGCCGCGATTGAACAAACCGAACATGGAGACCATTCCCATCGTTGAATCGCCGCGCCCGGTGGATGAAGGCCCGACGGCGCGGCATCGACATCAAGTCTCAATACCAGAAAATACCGCAATGCAACATGCGCAAATCCTGATATTGACGCGCCGCTGTCCTCGCAAAATTGATCCCCCGCCGCCGGGCTTTCGCCTTGCCATTGCTGGTCAAGCGCGGAAAGGTTGGTCTACCCGGTCGGCCCTGACCTGGTTGATCCGGAACGCCGATTCGATGACCTTACCTGCCTTGCCCGCCGTATCGCCGCTGCCATTGCTGCCGACCCTCGGCCAGCGCACCCAGATCATGGGCATTCTCAACGTCACGCCGGACAGTTTCTCCGATGGTGGCATGTTCGATGCCGCCTCGCCGGCTTTCGCCCATGCGCAGGCGATGGTCGCCCAGGGCGCCGACATCATCGATATCGGCGGTGAATCCACCCGCCCCGGCTCGACGCCGGTGGCCGAGACCGACGAGATCGCCCGCGTCGTGCCGATCATCGAGGAAATGCTGATCGAGAAGCTGCCGGTGCCGCTGTCGATCGACACCTACAAAGCCGGCACCGCCCGCGCCGCGCTCGCCGCCGGCGCCCGCATGGTCAATGACGTCTGGGGCCTGCAGCGCGAACCCGACATCGCCCGCGTCGCCGCCGATTTCGGCGCCCCCGTGGTGATCATGCACAACCGCGCCGAAATCGACGCCGGCATCGACATCGTCGCCGATCAGATCGCCTGGTTCGAGCGGTCGCTCGACATCGCGGCGAAGGCCGGCATCCCCGGCCATCACATCATCCTCGACCCCGGCATCGGCTTCGGCAAGAGCCTCGAGCAGAACCTCGAGGCGCTCGCCCGCCTCGGCGAATTGCGCCGCTTCGGCCATCCGATCCTGCTCGGCACCTCGCGCAAGTCCTTCATCGGCCGCATTCTCAACCTGCCGGTCGACGAACGCCTCTACGGCACCCTCGCCTCAAATGTCGCCGGCATCCTCGCCGGCGCCGACATACTGCGGGTCCACGACGTCCGCGCCAATTTCGAGGCCGCCGGCATCGCCGACGCGGTGAAGCGCCGGGGAGTTTCGGCCTGATGCCCAGGGTCTGGCTCGGTTTCGGCGGCAATCTCGGCCATGTCGGCGCGACGATCGACGCGGCGATCGACAAGCTCGCCGGCGGCGGCCTGCGGCTCCTCGCCCGCTCCGCCGATTACGAGACGCCACCCTGGGGCAAGACCGACCAGCCGAACTTCGTCAACGCCGTCGCCCGCTTCGACACCGCCCTCGACCCGCACGCCGTTCTGGCGCTCGCCCTGCGCACAGAGGCCGAACTCGGTCGCCAGCGCCGCGAAAAATGGGGGCCGCGCGTCATCGACATCGATATCCTCGTCTATGAGGGCATCGATCTCGACGAACCCAACCTCTCCCTGCCCCACCCCTACATCAGGGACCGCGCCTTCGTGCTGGTCCCGCTCGCCGAGATCGACCCCGACATGATCATCGCCGGCGAGCCATTGGCGCACCTGATCCAGCACCTCGACATCACCGCGCTCAACCGCCTCCCGCCCCGCCGCTGACGGCGCCCCCCACACCCTCGCTGCGTTCGAGACCTCCCCCCATAAAGGGGATGGAAGCGCGCGAAAAGCTCTGTTCTACGCCCCGTCCCCGTTCAGGTTTCGCCGCTACGGGAATAGACGATGACCGACAACAGCCGGATCGGCAGCTTGCGCAGTTCCTCCGGGCCGTGGGGGGCGTCGGCGTCGAAGAACAGGCTGTCGCCGGGGGACATCTCGTAGAGCTTGTCGGCGTGGCGATAGGTGACCTCGCCCTCGACGATGTAGATGAATTCCTGGCCGGCGTGCTGGAACAGCGGAAACACGTCGCTGTCCTCGCTCAGCGTCACCATGTAGGGTTCGACGACGAGGGACTTGCCGATCGAGTGGCCGAGCAGATGATAGTGGTGCCCGGCGCGGGTGCCGCGCCGCTCGATCGACAGGCCCTGTCCGGCCTTGACGAAGGCGGCGTCGCGCTGTTCCTCGAACTTGCGGAAGAACGCGGTCACCGGCACGTTGAGGGCGCCGGAGAGCGCCTGCAGCGTCGCCAGCGACGGCGAGGTGACGCCGTTTTCGATCTTCGACAGCATGCCGGCCGACAATCCGGCCTGACGGCCGAGATCGGCGACGGTCATGCCGAGCTTGGTGCGGTATTCGTGGACCTGCCGGCCAATCGCCACTTCAAGGCGGTTTTCCCGGGCGCCGGCGAGGGCGTGCGGGTTCTGGTCGGCGTCGCGGGTCGGCATCGGTCGGGGTCCTCGGGGATCGGATCAGCTGCGGGCGATATTTCCCCAAATGCAACGAAAACGCCAGATGGGAAACCGGGCCGGGCTCACGCCATGGACGTTGCGCGCTCCGCCCGGGCGGTGTGGCCGAAGCGGGCCCTGTAGGCGCGGGCGAAATGGCTGGTGCTGACGAAACCGCAGGCGACGGCGATCTCGGCGACCGACAGGCTGGTCTGGCGCAGCAGCGAGCGGGCGCGGTCGAGCCGCAGGCCGAGATAGTGCTCGCCGAGCGAGTGGCCGAGATGGGCGACGAACAGCCGCTCCAGATGGCGGGCGGTGACGCCGGCGCCGGCGGCAAGTTCGTCGCGGCTCGCCGGGGCCTCGATGCGCGACTCCATCAGCGCGAGAGCCTTCAGCACCCGATCGTTGGCGACGCGGGTGCGTTCGCGCAGGCTGATCCGCTGGCTGTCGCTGCCGGCGCGGGAGCGGGTGTGCAGGTACCACTCGCATACGGCTGTTGCCAGTTCGGGGCCGTGATCGCGGGCGATGATCTCGACCATCATGTCGAAGGCGGCGACGCCGCCAGCGCAGGTGATGCGATCGCGGTCGAACACGAACAGGGTCCGCTCGAGCTTGAGCTCGGGGAATTCCTCGGCCAGCGCCGGGATATGCTCCCAGTGGATGGTGGCGCGCGCCTGACCGAGCAGGCCGGCGCGGGCCAGCGGATAGGTTCCCCCCGACATGCCGCCGATGACGACGCCCTGCCGGGCGAGCGCGCGCAGGTCGGCGAAGGTGGGCTTGTGATCGAACGTCGCCGGATTGCCGCCGGCGCAGACGAACAGCGCATCGAGACCAGCGGCCTCGGCGGGCAGGCCGACAGCGGCGACCTCAAGACCGGCGGAACTCACAACCGCCGCCCCGTCGATCGAATAGGCGCTCCATTGGTAGACATCCCGCCCAGCCAACGCATTGGCGCCGCGCAATGGCTCGATCGCCGAGGCATAGGACATCAGCGGAAAGCCGGGCAGCAGCAGGAAGCCGAAGTGACGAGGGGTTGGATTCGGGCCTTGGGTCCGCGCTCCGGGCCAGCTACCCCCTCCGGCGGCTGCGCCGCCACCTCCCCCATATTGGGCGAGGGAAACGAGCGTGACGGCTGACGTGGCGTGGCGGGCTTCAGCGGGCGACATTGCGAATGTCCCAATGGGGCAATGGAAGGTCCATAGGGGGCAAGATAGCAGAGGAGCAATCGGGGAACCATGGGGGCGTCGAATGTCGCCGATTTCCATGCGCGGCCAGCCGGGGACATGCTTTCCAGATGCGCTATTCGCTCCTCAATGTCGTCGTCAACGGCCTCACCGGCAATCGGTTCGCCAAGCCGGCTTGGCGCGATCCGGCGCCGAAGCCGGCTTATGATGTCATCATCGTCGGCGGCGGCGGCCATGGGCTGGCGACGGCCTATTACCTCGCCAAGGTGCACGGCATTCGCAATGTCGCGGTGCTGGAGAAGGGCTATATCGGCTCGGGCAATGCCGGGCGCAACACGACGATCATCCGCTCCAATTATCTGCTGCCGGGCAACGAGCCGTTCTACGAATGGTCGATGAAGCTGTGGGAGGGGCTGGAGCAGGACCTGAACTACAACGTGATGGTCAGCCAGCGCGGCATCGTCAACCTCTATCATTCCGACGCGCAGCGCGATGCCTATGCCCGGCGCGGCAATGCCATGCGGCTCGCCGGCGTCGATGCCGAATTGCTCGACCGGGCGACGCTCAAGGCGATGATCCCGTTTCTCGACTACGACAATGCCCGCTTCCCGATCCATGGCGGGCTGATGCAGCGGCGGGCCGGCACGGCGCGGCACGATGCGGTTGTCTGGGGCTATGCCCGGGCCGCCGACGCGCTCGGCGTCGACATCATCCAGAATTGCGAGGTGACGGGGTTCAGCCGCGCCGCCGATGGCCGCGTCACCGGGGTGGAGACGACACGCGGGGCGATCGCCGGCGGCAAGATCGGTCTCGCGGTCGCCGGCTCGACCTCGCGGCTCGGCAAGATGCTGGGGCTCAGGCTGCCGATCGAGAGCGTGCCGCTGCAGGCCTTCGTCTCGGAGGGGCTGAAGCCGCTGATCCCCGGCGTCATCACCTTCGGCATGGGGCATTTCTACATCAGCCAGTCGGACAAGGGCGGGCTGGTGTTCGGCGGCGACATCGACGCCTACAATTCCTATGCCCAGCGCGGCAACCTGCCGGTGGTCGAGGATGTCTGCGAGGGCGGCATGGCGCTGATGCCGATGATCGGCCGGCTGCGGATGCTGCGGCAATGGGCCGGTCTGTGCGACATGACCATGGACGGCTCGCCGATCATCGATACCGGGCCGTATCCCGGGCTTTATCTCAACACCGGCTGGAACTACGGCGGGTTCAAGGCGACGCCGGCGTCCGGCTGGTGCTTTGCCCACACCATCGCCACCGACGCGCCGCATGCGTTCAACGCCGAAATGCGGCTGGACCGGTTCCGCACCGGCCGGCTGATCGACGAAAAGGGGGCCGGCGCCACGCCGGTGCTGCACTGATGCTGATCACCTGCCCCTATTGCGGCGCCCGCGACGCCCATGAATTCACCTATCTCGGCGACGCCGAACTGATCGATCGCCCCGACCCGGCCGGGCCGGAGGCGGAAGCGGCGTTTCATGCCCATGTCTACCTGCGCGACAACCCGGCCGGGCCGCATCGCGAGCTGTGGTATCACGGCAGCGGCTGCCGGCAGTGGCTGACGGTGACGCGCGATACCCGCACCCACGCGATCGCCTCGGTGGTGGCCGCCGCCCGTCCGGAGGTGGCGCGATGAGCCGTCTTGCCCAGGGCGGTCTGATCGACCGCGCCAAGCCGCTGCAATTCACCTTCGACGGCAAGCGCTATTCCGGCTTTGCCGGCGATACGCTCGCCTCGGCGCTGATCGCCAATGACGTGCGCCTGGTGGCGCGGTCGTTCAAGTATCACCGGCCGCGCGGCATCGTCACCGCCGGGTCGGAGGAGCCGAACGCGCTGGTGGAACTGCGCGACGGCGCCCGGCGCGAGCCGAACAGCCGCGCCACCACGGCCGAGCTTTACGACGGGCTGACCGCCGAGAGCCAGAACCGCTGGCCGTCGCTGGCCTTCGACGCGATGGCGGTCAACCAGCTGTTCGCGCCGTTCTTCGGCGCGGCGTTCTACTACAAGACCTTCATGTGGCCGAAGGCGGCCTGGGAAAAGCTCTATGAGCCGATGATCCGCCGCGCCGCCGGGCTGGGGCGCGCATCGGAACTGCCGGATCCGGACCATTACGACAAGGTCCAGGCCCATTGCGACCTCCTGGTGATCGGCGCCGGTCCGGCCGGGCTGGCGGCGGCGCTGACCGCCGGACGGGCCGGGGCGCGGGTGATCCTGGTCGACGAGGATTTCCGCCTCGGCGGCCGGCTCAACACCGAAAACGTCGAGATCGACGGCAGCGCCGGGCTCGACTTCGTCGCAGCGACCGAGGCCGAATTGCGCGCCCTGCCGAATTTGCGGGTGCTGACGCGGACCACGGCCTTCGGCGTCTATGACGACACCTATGCGGCGCTGGAGCGAGTCGCCGATCATCTGGCCGAACCGGCGCCCTACCAACCGCGCCAACGGCTGTGGCGGATCAACGCACGGCGGGCGGTGCTCGCCGCCGGCGCCCTCGACCGGCCGATCGTGTTCGGCGGCAACGACCGTCCCGGCGTGATGCTGGCCGCGGCGATGGAGACCTATGTCAGCCGCTTCGCCGCGGCGCCGGCCAGCCGGCTCGCGGTGTTCGCCAACAACGACGCCGCCTGGGGCTCGGCATTTGCGGCGCACGATGCCGGGGTGACGGTGTCGGCGCTGATCGACACGCGCGCCGACGTCTCGCCGGTGCTGGCGGCCAAGGCCAAGGCGCGCGGCCTGCGCGTCGTGCTCGGCGGGCGGATTTGCGATGCTCACGGCAAGGCCTTGACGGCGATCGACATCGTCGCCGGAGGCCGGACGGAGCGGCTGGCGGTGGACGGGCTTGCCATGTCCGGCGGTTTTTCGCCGAACCTGCAGCTGACCTGTCACCACAACGGCAAGCCGGTGTGGAACGACGACATCGCCGCCTTCGTGCCGGGCACGCCGCCGCCGGGAATGTCCGTCGCCGGCGCCGCCAATGGCAGCTACGATCTGGGCGATTGCCTGCGCGAGGGCGCGGCGCGGGCGGTCGGCGCGCTGGCGGATCTCGGCATCGCCGCGACGGCGCTGACGGTCGCGACCGCGACGCTGAACGGCACGGCGGTCAGCGCCTTCTGGCATGTGGCGGAGGCGCGCACCAAGGCGTTTGTCGATTTCCAGAACGACGTTTGCGCCAGCGACATCGTCCTTGCCGAGAAGGAGGGCTTCCGCTCGGTCGAACATCTCAAGCGCTACACGACGCTGGGCATGGCCACCGACCAGGGCAAGCTGTCCAACATGCCGGGGCTTGCCATCATGGCGGCGATCACCGGCAAGTCGATCCCCGAGACCGGGACGACGGTGTTCCGGCCGCCCTACACGCCGGTGGCGATCGGCGCGCTGGCCGGGCATCATCGCGGCAAGGACTTCCGGCCGACCCGCCTGACGCCGCTGCACGGCTGGGCGCGCGAGCAGGGGGCGGTGTTCATCGAGGCCGGCCCCTGGCTCCGGGCGCAGTACTTCCCGCGCGGCGCCGAGAAGACCTGGGATCAGGCAGTCAACCGCGAGGTGCGGGCGGTGCGCGAGGGCGTCGGCCTCATCGACGTGTCGACCTTCGGCAAGATCGACCTGCGGGGCCGCGATGTCGGCGCGTTCCTCGACCGCGTCTACATCAACACGTTCTCGACCCTGGCGGTGGGCAAGACCCGCTATGGCCTGATGCTGCGCGAGGATGGCTTCGTCATGGACGACGGCACCACCGCGCGGCTGGCGCCGGACCGCTGGGTGATGACGACGACCACCGCCAATGCCGCCAAGGTGTTCCAGCATCTGGAATTCTGCGCCCAGGTGCTGTGGCCGGAACTCGACGTGCAGCTGACCTCGGTCAGCGAGCAATGGGCGCAGGTGGCGATTGCCGGCCCGCGCGCCCGCGACGTGCTGGCGCGGGTCATCGACGACCCGGCGACGATCGACAACGGCGCCTTCCCCTATATGAGTGCGATGGAAACCCGGGTGATGGGCGGCGTGCGGGCGCGGGTGTTCCGCCTGTCGTTCGCCGGCGATCTCGGCTTCGAGATCGCGGTGCCGGCGCGCCAGGGCGAGGCGCTGGCGCGGGCGCTGATGCAGGCGGGGGCGGAATTCGACATCACGCCCTACGGGCTCGAAACCCTCGGCGTCATGCGCATCGAGAAGGGGCACGTCACCACCAACGAGCTGAACGGCCAGACCACGGCGCTGGATCTCGGCTTCGGCAAGATGGCGAAGAAGGGCGACTTCATCGGCAAGGTCATGGCCGGGCGGCCGGGGCTCGTCGATCCGGATCGGCCGCGACTGGCGGGGTTCAAGCCGGTCGACCCCAACGACCGCCTGCGGGCGGGAGCGCATTTCATCGCCGTCGGCGCCGCCGCGACCACCGAGAACGATCTCGGCTGGATGACGTCGACGACGTGGTCGCCGACATTCGGCCATGCCCTCGGCCTCGGCTTCGTCAAGGGCGGCACGGCGCGCATCGGCGAGCGGCTGCGGGCGGTCGATCCGCTGCGCGGCGGCGATGTGCTGGTCGAGGTCTGCAATCCGGTGTTCTTCGATCCGGAAGGAGTGCGTTTGCGTGGCTAAGGCTCATTTTCTCGAAGGGATCGATCCGTCGACCCCGCTGGCGGCCGGACGCTGGGGCGCGGCAACGGCCACCGCCGGGGTGACGATGCGCCGGCTTGGCGGCTTGTCCATCGCCTCGATCGTGTCGGCGAAGGGCGCTGCCCCGGCGGTGATCGCGGCGATCGAGGCGGCCCATGGCCTTGCCATCGTCGACCGGCCGGAAGTGTGCGCGGGAACCGGCCTGTGCTGCGTCGGCACCGGACCGGGCAAGTGGCTGGCGGTGGCGCCGCGCGACGACGGTGAGGCGTTCGCCGACGGGCTGGCGGCGGCTGTCGGCGCAGCAGCCTCGGTCAACGACCAGAGCGACGGCTTCGTGATCTTCGAGCTGGCCGGCGCGCGGATCCGCGCCGCGCTGGCGAAATGCCTGAGTATCGATCTTGACCCGCCCGCCTTCGTGCCGGGATCGGCGGCGGCGACACTCTTGGCGCTGGTCGGCGTGACGCTGTGGCAGATCGACGAGGCGCCGGTCTATCACCTCTGCGTCGGCCGCAGCCTGACCGAGGCGGCGACCCGGGCGCTGGCCGCGGCGGGGGCGGAATACGGCTTCGAGCTGACGCTGGATTGAGCGTCGCCCGCGCCAGCTGGCGCGGGGGAAGATCGCGTCAGCGGGCGGTTCGAACGACAATGGCCGCGGACGGCATCCGCGGCCATTCTGGTGTCATATCGGTGACGCCCGGTCAGATGCTGACGCCCGGATCTTCCGCTTCCGGCCGGCGCTTGGCGCGGTCGGACATGAAGCGGTCGAACTCTTCCTGATCCTTGGCGCGCTTCAGCTGTTCGACGAAGGCGCGGAAGGCCATCTGGTCCTCCTCGAGCCGGCGCAGGTCCTCGCGCAGCTTGTCGAGCACCGCCTGCTTGTACTCGTCGAAGGCGGCATTGCCGCTCGACTGACGCGCGGTCCACGGCATGGCGAAGCCGTGGGTGAACTCGCTCATCGACGGCTTCAGCGGCTGCCCGGCGGCGGCCCGCCACTTGCGCCAGAACAGGAAGGCGAGAATGGCAAGGCCGATGGGAAAGAACACGACGAAGCCGATCACCATTCCGGCGATCTCCCAGCCGGAGCGGAACAGCCGCCCACGCCCCATGCCGCAGCCATGCTTGCGCATGCGCCATTCATCCCGATGAGAGAAACCGCGATCGTTGAGATCCGAACCCGAATAAGTGGTGGCAGTCATGGCCATCTCCATGTGTATGTAACGAACATTTACATATGATCTCCGGGGGTAATGTCAAGGGGCGGGTCAAGGGGCGCGTTCGAATTTTGGTTTCTCGGGGCGGAACGGAGTGATCTGGTTCGCGCGGGCGGGTCCGATCCGGCATCGCCTGCCATCAACCTTCATCCGCCCTTCGGGCACCTTCTCCCGATCTCGGGAGAAGGGAAAATGCTGGCGCTTTCAAATAGATAACAGGGAAACGCGACCTTGTCCCTTCTCCCCTCCGGGGAGAAAGGAAACTGCGCCGGACAAGAGGCTTCGCGTTACCGATCTTCACTCCCATTCAATTTCATTCATCCGCTTGACGTCCGGCGGAGTGGCTTCCTCGACCAAGGCGGCAATGGCATCGGCGAGCGGCATCGGGGTCTGGGCCTGGGAGCCGAGGCGGCGGATGTTGACGGTGCCTTCCTCGGCCTCGCGCTTGCCGAGGACGATGATCACCGGCACCTTGGCGACCGAGTGTTCGCGGACCTTGTAGTTGATCTTCTCGTTGCGCAGGTCGATCTCGGCCTTGAGGCCGGCCTTCTTCAGCCGGGCGAGCACGGTGCGGGCATAGTCGTCGGCATCGGAGGTGATGGTGGCGACGACGACCTGCAGCGGCGCGAACCACAGCGGGAAGTGTCCGGCGAAGTTCTCGATGAGGATGCCGGTGAAGCGCTCCATCGAGCCGCAGATGGCGCGGTGGATCATCACCGGCTGCTTCTTCTCGCCGTCATAGTCGACATAGAAGGCGCCGAAGCGTTCGGGCAGGTTGAAGTCGACCTGGGTGGTGCCGCACTGCCAGTCGCGGCCGATGGCGTCGCGCAGCACATATTCGAACTTGGGGCCGTAGAACGCCCCCTCGCCCGGGTTGATGGCCGTCTTGATCTTGCCGCCCGACTTCTCGGCGATTTCCTCGAGCACCCTGGCCATGACGCTTTCGGCACGGTCCCACAGATCGTCGGAGCCGACGCGCTTTTCCGGACGGGTCGAGAGCTTGACGACGATCTCGTCGAAGCCGAAATCGGCATAGGTCGACAGGATCAGGTCGTTGATCTTCATGCACTCCTCGGCCATCTGGTCGTCGGTGCAGAAGATGTGGGCGTCGTCCTGGGTGAAGCCGCGCACCCGCATCAGGCCGTGCAGCGCGCCGGAGGCCTCGTAGCGGTGGACGATGCCGAATTCCGACAGGCGCATCGGCAGGTCGCGGTAGGACTTCAGGCCGTGCTTGAAGATCTGCACGTGGCCGGGGCAGTTCATCGGCTTCAGCGCGAAGATCTTGTGGTCGCGTTCGTCATCGTCGGGGTTGACGAAGGCCGAGGCCGACTTCACCGCGAACATGCTGTCCTGATACCAGCCCCAGTGCCCGGACGTCTCCCACAGCACTTTGTCGAGCACCTGCGGCGCGTTGACCTCGAGATAGTCGGTCTCGGCGAGGCGGCGGCGCATGTAGCTGACGAGGTTCTGGAACATGGTCCAGCCCTTCGGGTGCCAGAACACCGTGCCGGGGCCTTCCTCCTGGAAGTGGAACAGGTCCATCTCGCGGCCGAGCTTGCGGTGGTCGCGCTTCTCGGCCTCTTCCAGCATGTGGAGATAGGCGTCGAGGTCCTTCTGATTGGTCCAGGCGGTGCCGTAGATGCGGGTGAGCTGCGGCTTGGTTGAATCGCCGCGCCAATAGGCGCCCGCCACCTTCATCAGCTTGAAGGCGAGGCCGATCTGGCCGGTCGAGGCCATGTGCGGGCCACGGCAGAGATCGAACCAGTCGCCCTGGGCGTAGATCTTGACGCTCTGGTCGGCGGGGATGGCGTCGACCAGTTCGACCTTGAAGGCCTCGCCCTTGGCGGCGAACACCTGCTTGGCATGGTCGCGGGTCCAGACGTCGCGGGTGAACGGCTTGTTGCGGCCGATGATCTCGCGCATCCTGGCCTCGATCTTCGGCAGGTCCTCCAGCGTGAACGGGTTGTTCTTGCCGGTTTCCGGATCGAAGCGATAGAAGTCGTAGTAGAAGCCGTTCTCGATCACCGGACCGATGGTGACCTGGGTGCCGGGGAACAGTTCCTGCACCGCCTCGGCCAGCACATGGGCACAATCGTGGCGGATCAGTTCCAGCGCGTCGGCGTCGTCGCGGGTGACGAAGGTGATGGCGGCATCGCGCTCGATCGGCTGCGACAGATCGGTCAGCGTGCCGTCGAGCTTCATCGCGATCGCCTTCTTGGCCAGCGACTTGGCGATGGATTCGGCCACGCCCATGCCGGTCAGGCCGGCGGGAAACTCGCGGGAGGCGCCGTCAGGAAAGGTCAGGCGAACGGGGGCGGTCATTGTCTTTGCTCCTTCAAGCTCACTCCCGGCGACAATCCGGGTAAGCGGTTGGGAAAAGACCCTGTTTCTGAAGTCCGAATGCGACAGGAAATCCCGACGGCAATGCTCAGAAGCGGTCCTTGATATGTCGGCCGGTCCAGCGGCCATAGACCCACGGCTTATACCAGCGCGCGCCGGCCGGCAATGCGTCCGGCACCGGATCGAAACCCGAGGCGCCCCAGGGCGCGCAGCGCAGGATCCGCGACAATCCGATCCAGACCCCCGCCCACAGGCCGAAGCGGACGATGGCATCCTCGGTATATTCCGAGCAGGTGGGCAGATAGCGGCACTGCCGGCCCATGATCGCCGAGAGCGAATAGCGATAGGTCCGCAACAACGCCCGCGCCACCAGGATATGGAGGCCGCGCGCGGGCGGACGATCGGCGGGAGGCGGACAGGAGGCACACATGGCGGCGTTTGTGCCGTGTCGGCGGGCGGCTGGCAATGGCAAATGCAGCCCACGGGCAGGGTGCGTGCGTTGGTCGCGAGCAGAGAGGGGGCCGGCCGGCGGCGCTCGGCGTCACGGTCTCCGGGTGGCGAACAGCGCGCGAGCGCGCAACAGCGCCAGCATCCGGTCAAACGTCATGCAGTTTACGCGAGCGCCCTTGACCCCGACATGTGCGGCGCGCCAGCGCAGGCGATCGCGGTCCCGGTCGTTGAGATGGGTGTCCCGGCCGATCACCAGCATGTAGCTGATGGCGGGATTGCGGCAGCCCAGCATCGTCTCGATCGCGTTGCTGGAGCCTTCGTCGTCCAGTCGCCAGGCCCAGTCGACGATCTGGGAAAAGCCCTTTTCGAACCGCGCGCCCCATGGGCGGCGCCGGCCGCGCCCGGGCGCCCGGGCGAACAGGCTTGTCGGACCGGCGTCCTCGAATTCGATGAAGGTGAAGGTCTGACTGGCGCTGTCGCCGACGACGGCATCACAGATGAAATCGCCGAACAGCGACAATTCGACGGCCGCGCAGGTGGGCACGGCCAGTTCGGGATTGAGCAGTCCCAGCGAGAGGACGCGGTCGAGCCGCGCCGCGAAGAAGGGCAGGATGTCGTCGCGCTCCGACAGGGAGTCGTGCTGACCCAGCAATAGTTCCAGATCCGCAATGAGTTCGAGCACCTGAGCCACATTGAACTCAAGCGCCTCCACCTGCCGCATCAGGCGATCCGTCGTGGCCGTCGGGACTGGCCGAGCCGTTCGATTGCGCCGAGCGCGCGCATCTGCTGAAGGGCGATGATGTCGACAACCTCGATCGTGTCGCCATCGACCCGGATCAGCACGTCATAATCGCGGCCGACGGCGACGGCGAAGACAGGCTTGCCGTCCGAAAGATACTTGAAGCGGGAGTCGACGGGCGGTGCGCCATGGGAGTCCAGACGGTCCGTGCGTTCGGCAAGTGTTTTGAGGGCGTGGTTGATCCGCGCCTGCTCGCGCGGTGGCAATTGGTCGAGAACGAACCAGCCGCCCATGCCCCATTTGATGGTCGCCGTCATCGTGCCGAAGTCCCAGTGGTTCCAGTGAAACTCTAGCACAACATGCGAGGGTGACGACAAGAGGGCGAAGCCGTTCACACAGCAATTATCGGGGATTTTCGCTGGAATTCGAGTCCGGGGCTGCGCGCCGAGGGCTGCCCGCCGGTTCGATGCCGACCTCACCCCGCCAGCCGGAAGCCGTCGAGCATGATGCCGAGGGCGCCGGTCGGGGTCTTGCCGGAGGTGAACACGACCTTGCCGGCCGCCTTGCGAGGCGGGCGCTTGACCGCGCCGACGAGTTGAGCGGCGCGGCGGGCGATGGCCGGGGCCGGGTCGATCCAGTTGACCGGCCAGGGGGCGAGGCGCTCGAACTGGCTCTTCAGGAACGGATAGTGGGTGCAGCCGAGCACGACGGCATCGGTGCGGCGCTCGCGGATCTGGCGGAAGCAGGGCTTGATCTCGGCGAGGATCGCCTCGTCGGCGACCTTCTCGCCGTTGAGGTGCGCCTCGGCGAGCCGGGCGAGCTCGGTGGAGCCGACGAGCGCCACCTGCACATGACTGGCATAGGTATCGATCAAGGCGCGGGTGTAGTCGCGCCGCACCGTGCCGGGGGTCGCCAGCACCGAGATCATCCGCGACCGGGTCTGCGCCGCCGCCGGCTTGATCGCCGGCACGGTGCCGACGAAGGGCACGGCGAAGCGGGCGCGCAGATGCGGCAGCACCAGGGTCGAGGCGGTGTTGCAGGCGATGACGACCAGGTCGGGGCGGTGGGCCTCGATCAGCTCGGCCATCAGGTTGACCACCCGGCGGCTGAGCATGCGCTCTTCCTTGCCGCCATAGGGAAAGCCGGCATCGTCGGCGACATAGGTGAAGGCGGCGTGCGGCAGATGCGCGGCCAGTTCCTTCAGCACGCTGAGCCCACCAAGGCCGGAATCGAACACGAGAATGCGCGGTTCGGCTGGATCGGCGATCATCGGCTGCGACGGAGTTGGAGCCATCACCACGGAATATCCTGCGGAAAACCCGGGAAAATGATCGACGCGGCCCACGAGTTTCCTCCGGCTGACGCAGCACGAACAAAGGAGGCGGCACGGACGCGACGCTGAACTTCAAACGCCCGGCCTTGGGCGGAATTTAGGCACGGGTAGCGTTAAGGGCAGGTGAACGGCGGCACGGCGAGAAGAAATCGCCTGTGCCGAATTGACCAGCCGCGCCATCCGCCCCTACCTTCGCGTCATGGAACCGACCACCCGACTGGCTCTGACCGAGGCGAGCGCCTCCCAAGCATCGACAGTGTTACTCGATGGCGCGACGACCACGATCATGGCCGGCGGCACGCGCATGGTCGCCCAGTTCGCCCTCGGCACCGGCGAGTTGCTTGCCTTCGTCACCGATGATGACGTCTACGACAGCGCCCTGTCGATCCTGCTGATCTCGAAAGACGGCCAATGCCTCGACCGCGTCGTCAATGGCGGCCTGGCGGCTGATGCGCTGATCCAAAACGAAGCCGAATTGACGATCGATGCGGTCGAGGCCGACGCGATCCGCTTTCGGTTCTATCGCAACGACCGGCGCTATCGGCTGACCGTCGCGCCGAACCCGCGTTGGCTGTCGCCGCGGGCATTGCCGGCCGGGTTCGCCCATCAGGCCGCACTGTCGCGCCATCGCCTTCTGCTCTCGGAGGACCGCCCTTGACCCGGACCAGCAATGCCGAACTCGAACAGGCGCTGCACGGCCTTGAGGCAACGGGCAGCTCGTTTGCCCTGCGCTATACGTCGATGGCATCGGTCCGGCGCGAATACGTTCGCCAGATCCACGCGATGAGCCAGGAGATCCGCGCCGCCGTCGCCAGCGGCGAGATGACGGCGCGGGCCGGCGCCACGCTCGCCAACGAGCAGCGCAACGAGATCCTGGCGATGTCGCGAAGACGCGACATGGATCTTGGCCGCGCGTTCGCCCGGCAGCTGAAGGAAAAGGGCCTGTCGCTCGACGAGGTGATCCTGCGCGCCATGCGCAAGTTGAAGATGGAAGGCAGGGCCTTCGCGACATTGACCGATCAGGAGCAGCACCTGGTCTACATGCAGGTGATCGAGTCCGCCGGCGGCAGTCGCCCCAGCGTCACGGCGCGGATCCCGCGGCTGCGCTGGATCGGGCGATCGTTGTGGATCGCCAGCCTGGCGATCGGCGCCTACAATATCGGCTCCTCCGATAATCCATGGTGGCAGGCCGGGCGCGAAGCGACAAACATCGGC
Organism: Hyphomicrobiaceae bacterium; assembly: GCA_016793065.1. Classification (GTDB taxonomy): domain Bacteria; phylum Pseudomonadota; class Alphaproteobacteria; order Rhizobiales; family Ancalomicrobiaceae; genus JAEULV01. The sequence continues at coordinate 3,784 of JAEULV010000086.1, read as the reverse complement.
GGCGGCATCGGCGGTGGCATGGCCGCCGGGGCGGCGGTCGGCATCTGGGGCGGCCCGATCGGCGTTGCCGTCGGCGTGGTCGTCGGCGGTGTGCTTGGTGCATTATTGGCCGATCGCGCCTATGTCGAGGCGGCCGGCACCAGCGATCCGACGGTGCGCGCCTTCGTCGGCCGCTTCACGGCGTTGTTCACAGGCACTGACGAGGACGCGATGGCGCGGGCACTGGTCAACGAGCACTCCAATGATCTCGGCTTCGTCGAGCGGGTCTTTCAGGCGCTCGACAGCGACTACACCACCGATGCCGACGATGTCGTGCTTGAATATGTCGGCCTGATCGCCAAGCGCCCGGACCTGGCCGCCCGGGTCCGCGCCCGGCCGAGCCTAATCACATTGATGCGCGACCTGCTCGGCTCGGGCTGGACGACGACGGAGGAGCGGCAGGCGATGGCGTTTCTCGGCCGACACTGAGCACGGCGATGCCGGCGAGCCCCCCTGCCCTCAGTGCAGCCGGAATTCGCCGCTGACGAGGCGGAGTTCGGCCGGGGACAGCAGTTCCTTGTGGGCGACCGTCACCGTGACCACGGGACCGTCGAGCCGGGTTTTCCAGAACAGCAGGAAGCGGTTGAGTTCGGGGAATTTCGGCGCCAGATCGTAGTCCTGCCAGACGTAGCTTTGCAGGATGCGCGGGTGATCGGGCATGCGGTAGAGGATCTCGGCCGTGGTCAGACCATAGCCTTCGAGCTGGCGGACGAAATCGGGCGAAACCATCGGCAACCTCCGATCCTGACTGGGGTGGCGGGAAACCTCCCTGCCGCCAGCATGGCGCGACGCCTCTACTAAATCGTTAAAATACGTGACATCTCAATCTATTAGCACTCACATAAAACGAGTGCCAACAAACCCCTTGAAATGCGCCGCGCAAACGCCTAACTCAGGCCCGGGTCGGCGCCGGCGGGACCGGCGACGACGCCGAAGAATGTCCCCCGGGCGACGAGACCGAATTGGAGGAAACCATGCAGTTTCGACCGTTGCACGACCGCGTCGTCGTGAAGCGCATCGAGGCCGAGGAAAAGACCCTCGGCGGCATCATCATCCCGGACACCGCGAAGGAAAAGCCGCAGCAGGGCAAGGTCCTCGCCGTCGGCACCGGCGCGCGCGACGACAGCGGCAAGATCGTGCCGCTCGACGTCAAGGCCGGCGACACCGTGCTGTTCGGCAAGTGGTCGGGCACCGAGGTCAAGGTCGACGGTCAGGACGTCCTGATCATGAAGGAATCCGACATCATGGGCATCCTGGCCTGATCGGCCGGGGCGAAGCGGGCATTCGCCGCCTCGCCGCCCTCCCCGCCCGGCCGGTTCGGGCGTGGATGATTGAGGTCTGCCTGTCGCAAGCGCAACGCCGCGACCGGGTTACGCTCATAGGTTGGACCCCGGGCGTTTGACGCGAGCGCCGCCTTGCCGGCGGCCGGCGCGTCAGATGTCCACAAGGGACGAAAAGAGGCTGGCTTGCCCAGTGAAGCGAACGGCCTCGAGTTCAGCTTTTCCCTTTATTGTCACGTCTTCTCAAATGGAGTGACCAATGGCTGCCAAGGAAGTTAAGTTCGGTCAGGACGCGCGCGAAAAGATGCTGCGCGGCGTCGATATCCTCGCCAACGCGGTGAAGGTGACCCTCGGCCCGAAGGGCCGCAATGTCGTGATCGAGAAGTCGTTCGGCGCGCCGCGCATCACCAAGGACGGCGTCACCGTCGCCAAGGAGATCGAACTCGCCGACAAGTTCGAGAACATGGGCGCCCAAATGGTGCGCGAAGTGGCCTCGAAGCAGAACGACGCCGCCGGTGACGGCACCACCACCGCCACGGTTCTCGCCCAGGCGATCGTGCGCGAGGGCTCCAAGTCGGTTGCCGCCGGCATGAACCCGATGGACCTGAAGCGCGGCATCGACATGGCGGTCGAAGCCATCGTCGCCGACCTCAAGGCGCATTCGAAGAAGGTCACCTCGACCGAGGAAGTCGCCCAGGTTGGCACGATCTCGGCCAATGGCGACGCGTCGGTCGGCAGCATGATCGCGGAAGCGATGCAGAAGGTCGGCAACGAGGGTGTCATCACCGTCGAGGAAGCCAAGTCGCTCGAGACCGAACTCGACGTCGTCGAGGGCATGCAGTTCGATCGCGGCTACCTGTCGCCGTACTTCATCACCAACGCCGACAAGATGGTGGCCGAGCTCGAGGATCCCTTCATCCTCATCCACGAGAAGAAGCTCTCCAACCTGCAGTCGATGCTGCCGGTGCTGGAAGCCGTGGTGCAGACCGGCAAGCCGCTGCTGATCGTCGCCGAGGACGTCGAGGGCGAGGCGCTGGCCACGCTGGTCGTCAACAAGCTGCGTGGCGGCCTGAAGATCGCCGCCGTCAAGGCGCCGGGCTTCGGTGATCGCCGCAAGGCGATGCTCGAGGACATCGCGATCCTGACCAACGGTTCGGTGATCTCGGAAGACCTCGGCATCAAGCTGGAGAACGTCACCCTCGACATGCTCGGCCGCGCCAAGCGCGTGCGCATCGACAAGGAGTCGACGACGATCGTCGACGGTTCCGGCGCCAAGGCCGAGATCGAGGCGCGCGTCGCCCAGATCAAGGCGCAGATCGAGGAAACCACCTCGGACTACGACCGTGAGAAGATGCAGGAGCGTCTTGCCAAGCTCGCCGGCGGCGTTGCCGTCCTGCGCGTTGGCGGCGCCACCGAGATCGAGGTCAAGGAAAAGAAGGACCGGGTTGACGACGCGCTGAACGCCACCCGCGCCGCGGTCGAAGAAGGCGTGCTGCCGGGCGGCGGCGTGGCGCTGCTGCGCGCCGCGTCGGCTCTCCTCGGCCTCAACCCGGCCAATGGCGACCAGAAGACCGGCATCGAGATCGTCCGCCGCGCCATCTCGTCGCCGGCCCGTCAGATCGCCGAGAACGCCGGTGACGACGGTTCGGTGATCGTCGGCAAGATCCTCGATCAGGACGACTATGGCTTCGGCTACGACGCCCAGTCGTCGACCTATGGCGACATGTTCAAGATGGGCATCATCGACCCGACCAAGGTCGTGCGCACCGCCATCCAGGACGCCGCCTCGGTTGCCGCGCTGCTGGTCACCACCGAAGCGATGATCGCCGAAAAGCCGAAGAAGGACCTGCCGGCCCCGCCGATGCCGGGCGGCGGCATGGACTTCTGATCGAACGCAAGCATTCGTAGGAGACCAGACATTCGGCCTCGCCTTCGGGCGGGGCCTTTTCGTTTTGGGGTATGGGGTAGTGGCGCCTGCCGAAGGGCCCTCATCCGGCCTTCGGGCACCTTCTCCCGATCTTGGGAGAATGGAAAAACGCAGGCGTTTTCAAGCAGGTAACAGTGTAAACCCGCCCTTATCCCATTTCCCTTTTCCCTTCTCCCCTCCGGGGAGAAGGTGCCCCGAAGGGGCGAATGAGGGGAGCGGAACGGGTGGCGCTGGTTCTCACCCAGCCTTGCTCATCCGGCCCCGCCTGCGGTCAACCCTCATCCGCCCTTCGGGCACCTTCTCCCGATCTCGGGAGAAGGGAAAAACGCTGGCGTTTTCAATCTGGTAGCAGTGTAAACCCGCCCTTATCCCATTTCCCTTTTCCCTTCTCCCCTCCGGGGACCTTTGCGTAATCCCCGATCTTTCTTGTTCGGACCGCTCAGGGCGCCTGTCTTCGGCCCCGGAGGGGGTGTTCGGGGTGTATTTCGGGGTATTCCAGGCCTCGAACGCCGTCTTCGGACGGAGTCCGGGCGTGATC
>JAEULV010000057.1 GCA_016793065.1 Hyphomicrobiaceae bacterium | reverse complement strand
GGATCCTTCCCCTTGCACCGGATCAGGCGGCGTTGCCGGGCTTGCGCAGCACCAGCTTCGGCAGGACGCCGCTCGGCAGTTCCTGATCGAAGCGGACGCCGGTTTCGCGACCGTCGGACCACATGGCCTTGCCGGAGATGGCATCGCCGGTGGGCAGGGTGACCTGGACGCGCTCGCCACGGGCGACCGTGCCGGAGACGCGGGCGCCCTGCAGCGAGATTTCCGAAAGGCGGGCCGAGGCGGCATGCTGGCCGTCATTGACGCTGACGGAGAAGTCGACGTTGTAGCGGTCCTGCTGACGGCGTTCGATGGTGGCGCGGGCCGAGCGAATGATGTCGGGGATCGACGAGCGCATGTCCTGCGAGGCGGACGCCATGCCGCGCGAGACGTCTCCGACCGCATCGGCGAAGCCGGCGGCGGAGCGGGTCAGGCCGGCGATGGCGATGGTGCGGTCGGCGACATCACGGACGGCGGTATTGGCCTGCGAGATCAGGTGTTCGAACTGACCAGTGATGGTGCGCTGTTCCTCCATCGCGTCGCCGATCTGGTTGGTGGTGCGCGACAGGTTCTCGATGGTGGCGGCGATCTGGGCAATCGTCTCGACGGCGTGACGGGTGCGCGCCTGGATTTCCGACACCTTCGCGGTGATCTGCTCGGTCGACTTCGACGTCTGGGTCGCCAGCTGCTTGACCTCGCCGGCGACGACCGCGAAGCCCTTGCCGGCCTCGCCGGCACGGGCGGCCTCGATCGTGGCATTGAGGGCGAGAAGGTTGGTCTGCTCGGCGATCGAGGAAATGACATCGACGAACTGGTTTATGTCCTCGGCGGCACGCGCCAGTTCGGCCACCGACTGGCGGGAGGCGGCGGAACCGTCGACCGCCTGCTTCATGGTGCTTTCGGTGCGCACCACCAGGTTGGCGACCTCGGCGATGGCCTTGACCATCTCGTTCGACAGCTTGCCGGCTTCGTCGGTCAGGGCGCGGGTGGTGGTCGCCTGGGCGGAGGCCTGTTCGGTGGCGTCGGTGACCGAGCCGAGCGAGCGGCGCATGTCGCCCGCCTTGACGGACATTTCGTCGGCGGCGCCGACGATCTGGTCGAGGCCGCGACCGGTTTCCTTCTCCACCTGATCGGCCATGTCCTTCAGTGTCTGGCGGTTCTGTTCCTCGGTCTTGCGGGTCGCATCCAGCATGTCGCGCTGGCGCATGGCACTGACGCCGTCGCGCAGGGCGATGACGGCGCGGGCGATGGTACCGGCCTCGTCGCCGCGATCGGTGTGGGGAACGACGAGATCGAGGTCGCCCTGACGCATGCGGTCAAGGGCGCCGACCAGGGTCGAGATCGGCGCGGTGATGGAGCGCGCCAGCAGCGAGGCAACGATGCCGGCGAGGATGACGAAGCCGAAGACGATGGCGAGAGTGATGTACTGCTGCGTCGCCAGCGACGACACGCGCGCTTCCAGCGCGGCGATCAGCTGGGCGTGGGTGCCGCGCCACAGGCCGTCAAGGGCGCCTTCCAGCGACCAGAGGTGATTGCGCACCGAGGTCGAGAGGTCACCGACGGTCTTGGTCTCGACGATGGCGCGGACCTTGGGCTTCAGTTCCTCGATCAGCGACGCGGCCTCGGCGTCAACGCGCTTCCACTCGGCATCGAGGGCGGAACGGACGGCGGCAGGGTTGTTCTTGTAGATCTCGGCCAGGGTCGCGGCATAGTCGGCGCGGCTGCGCTCGACGGCGCCAAGCGTCATGATCAGCTTGGCTTCCTCGTCGAAACCGAAGCTCTTCTTGGCCTGCAGTTCGTGCACGGTCTCGAGCACGTCGCTGGCGGAGGCGGCCAGGGCCGGAGCGCGGACGATCACCGCGTCCATCAGGTAGAAGGTGCCGAGTTCCGGATCGAGGATCAGGTTGGAGAGGTTGCCGATATCGAGGATCAGCGCCCTGGCGGCGTCGACGGCGGCGGCGCGATGCTCGAAATCGATGTTCTTCAGCGCTTCGACCAGCTTGCGGCTCGACTCGGCAGTGCCGAGTTCCGGATCGTACTTGGCCGCCGCCGTCTGCCATTCGGTGCGGGCCCGATCGAAGGCGGCGCGGTCGATGGAGCCGTTGCGGGCGAGTTGGGTGAAGATCGGCCAGACCGACCGGGTATATTCGGCGCCGGTGATCTCCTTGCCGGAGAATGCGATGTCATCCCTCAGGAGGCCGACAAGCAACCATGTCGATACAACCAATGGGACAATCATGATTGCGACGATTACCGAAAGTTTCTGAAAGATGGACAAACGCCCCTTCGTCATCGCACGTCTCCGCTTTTGCCCGCTGCCTGCCGGGCAATACAGGACGACAATCGACTTCGATGGTTAAGCAAGATTTAAATTGAGTCCGTCGCCCCTTAATTTTCATAGATAAGCGGATCCTTTATTACGACCGTTTGATAAAATTCGTCCGATCTCTTCTTAATGTGCACTTATTTTTCGAGCGCTCAACAACAATACATGAATCAGGGACCCCAACGAGTTACCTTTACGTAATCTGGATCTCTGATCTGCGCTTTATACCGATTCCGCAACGGATGTCGGGCATGGAATGTCGGTTCACCGAGACGACGTTCATAACTCCGCCGGATTTGCCCCGCATCGCGTGAGTTGATAAGCCTTGGATGCCGATGTAGCGGACGGTTCGTTCGCGTTCGCCGACGCCGACACTTCCCGCCGCCATCCCCAAGATCATGGAACCAGCCCCGTGAGATCGCGCCTCTATCTCGTCACCCCTCGCCTTGTCGACCTCGCGACCTTTCCGGCCGAGATGGAAGCGGCGCTTGCCGGCGGCGACATTGCCTCGCTGCTGATCGCGCCGGAAGTGGCGAGCGACATGGCGCTGCAACGCATCACCGATGCGTTGACGCCGATCGCCCAGGCGCATGGCGTCGCGGTGATGGTCGCCAACGACACCCGTGCCGCCGGCCGCGCCAAGGCCGACGGCATCCATGTCGACGGCGGCATCGAGGTGCTGCGCGAGGTCTGCACCCATCACCAGCCGAAGCTGATGGTCGGCGCGGCCAACCTGAAGGGCCGCCACGACGCGATGGTCGCCGCCGAGACCGGCGCCGATTATGTGTTCTTCGGCATGCTCGACCGGCCGGAGGAAGAGGACGCCCACCCGAAGAGCCTCGATCTCGGCGAATGGTGGGCCTCGATGTTCGAGATCCCCTGCGTGGTGCTGGCGGGGCTCAGCCCGCATTCGGTCACCGAGGCGGCCGAGACCGGCGCCGATTTCATCGCGGTACGCGACGCCGTCTGGGCCTATTCGGGCGGGCCGAGGGCGGCGGTGGCCGAGTTCAACCGCCGACTCGACCTGGTCGAGGCCGAACGGGCCGAAGCCGAGGGAGCCGACGCGTGACATCGGGCCGGGCCTGGATCGCGGCAGTCGCGGCGGCGCTGATGATCGGCGCCGGGCCGACGCATGCGGCCAAGCAGGAGGCAAAGCCCGCCGCCAAGCCGGCGCCGGCGCAGGCCGCGCCGGCGTTTCCGACGGCGACGCCGGGAGACGCGGCGGTCGCGGACGTGCCGATGGCGGATCAGGCGTTCGGCGCCTATCAGCGCGGGCGGATGCAGACGGCGCTGAAGCTGGCGATCAAGGCGGCGGAGGCCGGCGAGCCGGCGTCGATGACGCTGATCGGGCTGATCCACGAAAAGGGCGAGGGCGCGCCGCGCAATCCGCAGACAGCGGCCGACTGGTACCAGCTGGCGGTGGATCGCGGCGACGCGCAGGCGATGGTGCGGCTGGCGCTGCTGAAGCTCGCGGGCAAGGGCATCGCCAAGGACGTCAAGGCGGCGGCGGCGCTGTTTGCCCAGGCGGCCGAGCGCGGCCAGCCGGACGCGGCCTACAATCTCGGGCTGATGCGGCTGTCGGGCGACCAGATCGAGCGCGACGCGCGGCAGGCGCGGACATTGTTTGAGGCGGCGGCGGCGCGCGGCAATGCCGACGCGGCCTATGCGCTGGCGAAGGTGCACGAAGGCGGCGACGGCGTCATCGCCGATCAGAAACAGGCAGCCCTCTGGCTGGAGAAGGCGGCGCGCGCCGGACATGTGGCGGCGGAAGTCGAATTCGGCATCGCGCTGTTTCTCGGCAAGGGAGTCGAAGTCGACGAGCGCAAGGGCACGGCGTGGCTGCGGGCGGCGGCGATCCAGGGCAATCCGGTGGCGCAGAACCGGGTGGCGCGGCTGTTCGCGCGCGGCGTGGTGCTGCCGTTCGACCCGATCGAGGCGGCGAAGTGGCACACGCTGGCGCGGGCCGGCGGCGTCAGCGACGTCTGGCTCGACAGTTTCGTGCTGTCGCTCAGCGAGCAGGAGCGACGGCTCGGCATCCGGGCGGCGCAGGCCTGGAAGGGCTCGCTGGGGGCGGCCAGTGCACCGCAGAGCGCGCGCGACGTCGGCGGCAAGGCCGAGGCGACGCTGCCGAACGCCACCACCGGGCCGGAACCGGCGGCGGGGACGGGCAGCGAACCGGCGACACTTCCGGCGCCGGCATCGGCCCCTGCCCCCGCCCCGGCCGACACCGCGCCGCGGGGCACGACCGCGCCGGCGACCGACCCGGCGCCGGCAGCGGCCGAACCGACGAAACCCTGAGCGATTCCCACCCACGGCCCTTGCCTATTGCGGCGCGACATGCGACCGACGGGGCCGAAAACCGATCCCGGCGGAAGAGTTCCCCACATGGCCAAGATCAACGGCAGCGAAATTCGTCCCGGCACGGTCATCGAGCACGATGGCGGGCTGTGGGCGGCGGTGAAGACCCAGACGGTGAAGCCCGGCAAGGGCGGCGCCTACAACCAGGTCGAACTGAAGAACCTGATCGACGGCCGCAAGCTGAACGAGCGGTTCCGTGCCGACGAGGGCGTCGAGGAAATCCGCCTCGACATGCGCGACTACACCTATCTCTACGCCGAGGGCGAGCAGCTGGTATTCATGGACGTGGAAACCTACGACCAGATCGAGCTGCCGACCGAGTTCGTCGGCGAGCGGGCGGCGTTCCTGCAGGAGGGCATGAAGGTCGTGCTCAAGCTGTGGCAGGACAAGCCGATCGGCGTGACCCTGCCGCAGCAGGTGACGCTGGAAGTGGTCGAGGCGGATGTCGCCATCAAGGGGCAGACGGCCGCGTCGAGCTACAAGCCGGCGAAGCTGGAGAACGGCGTGCGCGTGCTGGTGCCGCCCTTCGTCAATACCGGCGAGAAGATCGTCGTCGACACCACCGAAGTCACCTATATCCGCCGCGCCGACTGACGCGGCCGCCAAGCGAGCGACGCCGGTTGCCTGAAGGCCGCGCGTCGCTCATGTTCTTTGTCATCGCGGGGAGTTGCCGGGCCAGCACCGACTGGCTTCAAGCGACCGTCCCCGCTCCCACACTGGATAGATGCATCCCATGGCCCGTTCCGCGCTTCTCAACGTGATGGTCGACGCCGCCCGCAAGGCCGGCCGCACGCTCACCCGCGACTATGGCGAAGTCGAAAACCTGCAGGTCTCGGTCAAGGGGCCGGGCAATTTCGTTACCGCCGCCGACCGGCGGGTGGAGCAGATCCTGTTCGAGGAACTGAGCAAGGCGCGCCCGGGCTACGGCTTCCTGATGGAGGAGCGCGGCGAGGTCGAGGGCAGCGACGGCACGCACCGCTGGATCATCGATCCGCTCGACGGCACCACCAATTTCATGCATTCGATCCCGATCTTCGCCATTTCGATCGCGCTGGAGCGGCAGGGAACGATCGTCGCCGGCGTCATCTACAATCCGATCATGGACGAGCTCTATGTCGCCGAGCGCGGCGGCGGCGCCTTCGTCAACGACCGGCGCATGCGGGTGGCGGCGCGGTCGCGGCTGGTGGATACGGTCATCGCCACCGATATCCCGCATCTGGGGCGCGGCGATCATGCCGCCTATACCAATGAATTGCGCATGGTGATGAACGAGGTCGCCGGCCTGCGCTCGACCGGATCGACGGCGCTCGATCTCGCCTGGGTGGCTTCCGGCCGTCTCGACGGCGCCATCCATCACGGCTTCTCGCCGTGGGACATCGCCGCCGGCATCCTGATGGTGCGCGAGGCGGGCGGGTTCATTTCCGATCACGACGGCAAGGATCTGATGTTCACCCGCCAGGCCAGCGTCGCCGGCAACGAGGATGTGCATCGCCGGCTGCTGATGGTCCTGAAGAAGACCAAGGTCTGAACGCTCCCTGCAACCGCCTGGGCGGTTGCAGACCAAGGGCCGGGGCTGTCAGACCTTCTCGTCGGACACCATGCGGCCGTCGACCAGATGGATGCGGCGGCGGCAGCGGGCGGCAGCGACCGGATCGTGGGTGACGGTGATCACCGTGCGGCCCTGGGTGTCGACCAGGCTCTGCAGGATGTCGAAGACCTGGGTCGAGGACTTGCTGTCGAGCGAGCCGGTCGGCTCGTCGGCGAGGATCACCGGCGGGTCGTTGGCCAGCGCCCGGGCGATCGCCACGCGCTGGCGCTGACCGCCGGAGAGCTGCTCCGGGCGCTTGTCGACCTGGCCGTCGAGGCCGAGCGACAGCAGGATCTCGGTGGCGCGCTGGCGCATCTGGCGCTCGGGCAGGCGGCCGAGCTTGCGCATCGGGATCATGACATTGCCGAGGGCGGTGAATTCCGGCAGCAGGAAGTGGAACTGGAAGACGAAGCCGAGCATGGCGAGCCGGGTGCGGGCGCGCTCGGCCTCGTCCATGTCGGTGGTCGAGCGGCCGTCGATCAGCACGTCGCCGCTGGTCGGCAGGTCGAGCAGGCCGAGCAGGTAGAGCAGCGACGACTTGCCGGACCCGGACGGGCCGGTGACGGCGACGAATTCGCCGCGATCGATGCAAAGGTCGATGTCGCGGACCAATGTGGTGTCGACGACGCCGGAGAGAATGCGGGTGACGTCGCGCAGTTCGATCAACGGGCGGGTGGACGGCGGCGGTGCCGCGTCGGGCGAGAGGGCTTCAGTCGGGGCGGCGCTTGTCATGTCGCCCCCCGGATGATGTCGACCGGCTTGACCTTGGCGGCCTTGCGCGCCGGCAGGTAGCCGGCGACCGCGGCCGAGACGATGGCGAAGCCGCCGGCGATGGCGTAGTGGACCCAGCTGCGATAGAGCGGCAATCTGGTGATCTCGACGGCGCCGCCCTTGATCTCGAACTTGACGAGGCCGAGCAGCTCGGTCAGCGCGAAGCCGAGCGCCGAACCCGCGAGCGCGCCGAGCACGCCGATGATCACCCCCTCAATGACGAAGATGGCGCGCATGTCGCCCTCGGCGAAGCCGAGCGACTTCAGGATGGCGATGTCGCGGGCCTTCTCGTGGACGATGGTCGAGACGATGTTGTAGATGCCGAAGCCGGCGACCAGCAAGATGGCGCCGACAACCGTGTACATGATGACATTGCGGATCTGGAACGACGACAGCAGGCTCTCGTGGGCCTCCTCCCAGGAGGTCGCCTTGGTGCCGATCTCGCGCTCGATGCGGGTGGCGACGGCGCGGGCCTGATCGATATCCGGGACCTTGATCTTGACCTGATTGACGGCATTGGCGCGATCAAACAGGATCTGCGCCGATTTCAGCAGCACGAAGGCGGCGCCCTCGTCGCTGGCGGTGACGCCGGAATGGAACAGGCCGACGATCTTGAAGCGCTTCAGCAGGCCCTTCGAAGTTGAGACGGAGATGGTGTCGCCGAGCCGGGCGCCGAGCTTGCGGGCGGCGGCATCGCCGATGACGATGGCATCCTGGGCGCCGGCGAGCGCCTCGAGCGAGCCCTCGCGGATGTCCTCGCCGATCTTGGTCACCTGCAGTTCGGCGCGCGGATCGATGCCGGTGAGGCTCATGGCGATGTCGGTGCCGCCGTAGCGGGCAACACCCTGGCCGATGAGCGAGGCGGCGACCCGGCCGCCGGGAACGATGCCGCGAACGATGGCGATGACCTCGGCGGGATTGCGCAGGCCGCGCCGATCCTCGGAAGGGCGCAGGCCGTGGATCTCGACGGCGGCGAAGGCGGCCGCCGCCGGCTGCGGCTTGGCGTCGCGCTGCTCGTCGGTCAGGTTGACGTGGGGGATGGCGTCGATCAGCTGGGTGACGAAATCGTTCTGCGAGCCGACCATCAGCGCCGACATCGCCACGGTGAAGCCGACGCCGAGGGCAACGCCGACCACCGACACCAGCGTCTGGCGCAGGCGCCCGAGGATGTGGGTCAGGGCGATGTCGAGCACGAGGTTCATGGCGACGTCGCCGCGACGATGGCGCGGCCTTCCGGCAGCTTGACGGGGAACGGCACGACGACGCGGGCGTCCTGGCCGATGCCGTCGAGCACCTCGACGCGCTCGGCGCCGCGAATGCCGACGCGGACCGGCTGGAAGCGCAGCCTGCCGGCCTCCACCACGGCGACGCGGCCGGAATCGACGGCCGGGCGCGGGATCAGCAGCGCGTCGGGCACGGTGCGGACGACGATATTGACCTCGACGGTCATGCCGATGCGCAGCGGCGCGTCGTCGGGCACCTTGAGGCGGACGCGGTAGGTCTTGGCGACCGGATCGCCCTTGGGGGTGATCGACTGGACGCCGGCCTGAAACCGCTGACCGGGAAAGGCGTCGGCGCCGAGAAGGGCGCGCTGGCCGACGAGGACGCGCGGAATATCCTCCTCGTTGATATCGGCGACGATCTCGAGCGGGCGCGGCTGGCCGACCCAGAACAGCACCTGCCCCGGCTCGGCGACTTCGCCGACGGCGCCGTCCGAGCGCAGCACCGTGCCCTCAAGGGGCGAGCGCAGCACATAATCGTCGAGCTTGGCGCGGGCGGCGGCGAGGGTCGCCTGCACCTGGGCGACCTCGGTCTTGGCGCGCTCGTAGGCCTGCTGGCTGACGACGTTGCGCTTCAGCAGGTCGACGGTGCGTTCAAGCTCGGAGGTGGCGAACAGCTCGCGCGCCTCGAGTTCGCGCAGGGCGGCGCGCTGGTCGCCGTCATCGAGCCGGCCGAGAACCTGTCCGGCGACAATCTCGTCGCCCTCGCATCGGCACAGGTCGACGATGCGCTCGCGGATCACTGTCGTCACCTTGGCCCATTTGCGCGGCTCGACGATGCCGGTGGCGTAGACCACCTCGGCGGCCTCGGCGCGGACCGGCGCGGCGATCACCACCTCGACCGGCCGGGCATTGAGCCACCACCAGCCGCCGCCGACGAGAGCCGACAAGGCCGCGGTCAAGAAGAGTCCACGCACCCACGCCATCTTCGATCCTTTCGTCGGCAACCGCGATGCAACACGCGCATTCGACAGGCAAGGTACGTCGCACAAGTCGCGCCCGGATGCCAGATTTCGCGGCCAGCCGGCGCTTCACATTATCGCCGCGGACCGCAACACCCAAGGTCAGGCAGACGGCCCGCCCATATCCCCAGATGTGGGGATATGCCGCGCCCCCGCAAATTCCACGGAGTGATCCTTTCGGCCGATGGACCGATAGTCCTGATGTGCTGAAATGCGACCTTGCCTAAACGGAAGCCATGATGAATCATCAGCAGTACGAGTTAGAGGGAGTAGCCGAAAGGCCAAACAGGATTTGCGGCGGATCAATTACATAAATTGATTTAAGGGTATATGCCCCGGTCGTCAGATTCCGTTTGGTCAGGCAATCCTCAGGTCGCTGGATATGAGTACGTCGTGCGGCATCGGGCTTGCGCCTCGCGGCGTACGCGGGCAAATCGACCGCCTGGATGCGGGTCCGAGCGGAATGCACCGCCGGCGGACGATTCCAAGGGCAGGCGCCGGAATCATGCGAAGCCGGAGACGGCCGAACGAAAGGGAGTTCATGGAGTCCGCGACCGACCAGCCGCAGGTTCCGACCATGCCGAGCGCGGATGAAGTTCGCGCGGCACTGGACCGCATCGGCGTCAGCCCGGCCTTCGTCGGCTCGCCGCAGCTGATGTCGTTCCTGCGCTATGTCTGCGAGGCGCGGCTTGCCGACAAGCACGATCGGATCAAGGGCTACACCATCGCGATCGAGGCCCTCGGGCGCGACGAAAGCTTCGATCCGCAGACCGATCCGATCGTCCGGGTGGAGGCGACCCGGCTGCGTCGCTCGCTGGTCAGCTTCTACGCCAGCGAGGCGGGGCTGGCTGAAACGGTGATCATCGATATCCCGAAGGGTAGCTACGTTCCGCAGTTCCGCTATCCGGCGCGGGCGGTCGAGGCCGTCGCCGAACCGGTCGGCGAACCGGCCGAGACCGGCGTGGCGGCAAGCGACGCGGGCGGAATCGAAGCCGGTGCCGGCGTGGCGGCCGCCGCCGACATCGCGACGGAAACGCCGCCGATCTGGCGAAACATCGCCATAGCGCTGGCGGTGTGCCTCGTGGTGCTGGCGCTGCTCACCCGTCCGACCTGGCTCGGCTTCCCCGATCCGGCGGAAGAGATCGCCCGCGACCTGCTGCCGAGCATCAGCATCGGCAATCTCGAGCATGGCTCGGATACCAGCAGCGCCGACGTCAAACCGTTTGCCGAAATGCTGAAGGCGACGCTGGCGCGGTTCGGGCAGATCCGCGTCATCACCGCCGAGACCGGCGAGACGGCCGACTACACGGTGCGCGGCCTGATCTCGGGCGATGCGACCGAAGTGATTGCCACGGTGCGGCTGGTGCATCGGCGCTCCACCGAAATCGTCTGGTCGTCGACCAAGCGGGAATTCGTCGGCCAACAGCGGCGCGAGGACGTGATGCGCGGCATGATCGGGCAGATCGCCACCGCCGTCGGTCAGCCCTACGGCGTGGTGCACGCCGATCTTCTCAGCCGGCTGCTGTCGCCGTCGAGCGACACGCACAAGCGCGGCTACGAGGACCAGTATCGCTGCTTCCTCTCGGCCTATGAATATTGGCGGACCTACCGGCGCGAACAGCACCTCGCGACCCGCAATTGCCTGGAGCAGACCACCAGGCGCCTGCCGGGCCTGGCGGCGGCGCATGCCTTGTTGTCCTATTTCTATCTCGACGAGTATCGGCTCGGCTACAATCCGGTGCCAGGCGCGGCGCCGGCGCTGGACCGGGCGCTGGCATCGGCGCAACGGGCGATCAATCTCGATCCGGAAAACGCCATATCGCTGCAGGCGCTGCTCGGCTCGCTGTTCACCCGTGGCGATTTCGATGAAAGCCGGCGCGTCGCCGAGAGGGTGCTGGTCCGCAATCCCTACGATACGGCGGTGATGGCCGATGTCGGCGCCAAGTTCGTGGTGATGAACGACATCAAGCGCGGGCGCGACTTATTGCGCAAGGCGGCGGAGTTCAATCCGGCGACGCCCACGTGGCACTTGTTCTTCCTGTTCCTCGCGGAATGGATGCTCGACGACGAAAAGGCCGCCGCCCGCTATGCCGTGCGGATCGACGCGCCGGACTATCTGCTCGGCGATGTGGCCAAGCTCCTGTCGGCGGACGCGCTGGGGCAATCGGAGGAGCGCAACGTCATGGTACGGGAGATGGCGGCGAAGCAGTCGGATTTCATCGCCCGCCCCTACGACATGATGCTGCGCAACATTCCCAATCCGACGATCGCCGAGCGGCTGTTCGAGGACATGATCGCCGCCGGCGTGCCGCTGCGGCGTCCGCCCTATTCGCGCTGACGCGACCGGGCTTGCGCCGGCCGGTTGCGGCGCCTAAGAAACCGCCGTTGTTCGCGCGTCCGGCCGGTTCGGACGCCCGCCCGAAATCAATCGCGGACAGGACCATGATCGGCTTCCTCAAGATCTATCTGCGCTGCTTCGGGCTGCTCGACAGCGAAAAACGGATCGCGATCATCCTGTCGCTGGCGGGCGCGGCGCTGGCGCTGCTGCAATTCGCCGAGCCGATCCTGTTCGGGCAGGTGGTCGATTCGCTGTCGAAGGACAAGCCGGCGATGCATCTCGTCGCGATGTGGGCCGGGTTCGGCTTCCTGTCGGTGGCGGCGAGCGTCTACATCGCCACCCATGCCGACCGCCTGGCGCACCGGCGCCGGCTGGGGGTGATGGCGCATTATTTCGAGCATGTGGTCGACCTGCCGGCGTCGTTTCATGGCGAGGCGCAGTCCGGGCGGCTGATCGGCATCATGCTGTCGGGCACCGACAAGCTGTTCGGCATGTGGCTGGCGATGTTCCGCGAGCACCTGACGGCGTTCGTGGCGCTGGTCATCCTGATCCCGACGGCGCTCTACATGAACTGGCAGATGGCGCTGCTGCTGATCGGGCTGATGACGGTCTATGCGGCGTTTTCGGCGCTCGTCGTGCACAAGACGCATTTCGGCCAGACCGAGGCGACGCGCTATCACGTCGAGGTTTCGGGCCGGGTCGGCGACGTCATCGGCAATGTGGCGGTGGTGCAGAGCTTCACCCGGTTGCAGGAGGAAGCGCGGGCGCTGCGCGACCTGATGGGCAAGCTGCTTGCCGCTCAGGTGCCGGTGCTGACCTGGTGGGCCGTCATGTCGATCCTGAACAAGGCGGCGGCGACGATCACCATCGTGGCGATCTTCGCGCTCGGCACGACGCTGCACGCCGCCGGCAAGACCACAGTCGGCGAGATCGTGTCGTTCGTCGGCTTCGCCACGCTGCTGATCGGCCGGCTCGACCAGTTGTCGAGCTTCGTGTCACGGATGTTCTTCGACGCGCCGGCGATGAAGCAGTTCTTCGAGATCCTCGACGAACGCTCGACCCTGGTGGAAAAGCCCGATGCGCAACCGCTGAAGGTCGGCGCCGGGCTGGTGGCGTTCGAGGGCGTCAGCTTCCGCTATCCGGGCTCGAAGTCCGGCATCTTCGACGTGAATTTCGAGGCGCGGCCGGGCGAGACCGTGGCGATCGTCGGGCCGACAGGCTCGGGCAAGACGACGACGCTGGCGCTGTTGCAGCGGGTGCGCGATCCGCAGGCCGGCCGCATCACCATCGACGGCCAGGACCTGCGCGACGTGACGCTGGAAAGCGTGCGCCACGCCATCGGCGTCGTCTTCCAGGACGCCGGGCTGTTCGACCGGTCGATCGCCGAGAACCTGCGGATCGGCAAGCCGGGCGCTTCCGACGACGAGATCAAGGCGGCGGCGCGGCTGGCGGAGGCCGAGGGCTTCATCCTGGGCAAGTCGGACGGCTATTCGACGCGGGCGGGCGAACGCGGCCGCACCATGTCGGGCGGCGAGCGGCAGCGCCTCGCCATCGCCCGGGCGATCCTGAAGGACGCGCCGATCCTCATCCTCGACGAGGCGACGTCGGCGCTCGATACCGAGACCGAGGCGAAGATCAAGATCGCCCTCGACCGGCTGGCGCGCGGGCGCACCACCTTCGTCATCGCCCACCGGCTGTCGACGGTGAAGAACGCCGACATGATCCTGTTCATGGAAGAGGGACGCATCGTCGAGCGCGGCAGCTACAAGGACCTCGTCGCCGCCGGCGGCCGCTTCGCCGATCTGGTCAATGCCGGCGAATTGTCGGACGAGGAAGCGGCGAAGGTGGAGACGGGCGCATGAGCGTCACCATCCGCCCCGGCTCCGACGCCGATGCGCCGCGGGTGGCGGCGTTGATGGATGCGGTGTTTGCCGAGTATCCCGACAGTCCGTTCGTGCTGGCGGAGTTTCCCGAGATCGCCCGCGTCGCCAGTCACTATCGCGCGCAGGGCGGAGAGTTCTGGGTGGCGGAGCGGCAGGGACGGTTCGTCGGGTGCTTCGCCATCGACGAGCCGGCGCCGGGGGTGTTCGAGATCCACAAGGTCTATCTCGACAGGAGCGAGCGCGGGCTTGGGCTGGCGCAGCGGCTGCACGATGTGGCAATGGCGTTTGTCGCGGCGCGGGGCGGGCGGCGGGTGCGGCTGTGGAGCGACTCGCGCTTCGTCTCCGGGCACCGCTTCTATGAAAAGCTCGGCTACCGGCGGATCGAGGGCGTATTGCGCTATTGCCCGGATTCAACCCATGCTTGGGAATACGGCTTCGACCGACTGCTGTGATCGGCCGGGCGGGGGCCGGCCAAAGGGCTCGCCGGCGAACGGAGGCGTGCGCCGGGCGCATGGGCGCCTCGCATCGGGCCATCGCCCTTGCCATCCGCCGGGAGAGCGGCCAGTTTGCCGGGCATTCGCGCCAGGACCGTAGCCGGAGCCCATCATGACCGAACCCACGCTCCGGCCGCCGCGCCCGGCGCCGCTTGCGTTGCTGGCCTTCGGCAATTTCGTCATCGGCATGGGGGCTTTCGTGGTCATCGGCACATTGGTGCCGATCGCCGACGGATTGCGGCTCAGCAAGGCGGAAGCCGGCTGGGTGATGACCGCCTATGCGCTGTCCTATGCGGTCGCCTCGCCGGTGCTGGTGGCGCTGACCGGGGCGATCTCGCGTCGGACGGTGCTGACGATCGGCATGGTGACGTTCACGCTGGCGGCGATCCTGTGCGCGCTGGCGCCGAACGGGCTGATGCTGTTTCTCGCCCGGGCGCTCGCCGCCGCCGGTGCCGGGATCTATACGCCGAACGCGGCGGCGGTGGCGGTGGCGACGGCGGCGCCGGAGGCGCGCGGGCGGGCCTTGTCGACGGTGTTCGCCGGGTTGACGCTGGCGCAGGTGACCGGCGTGCCGGTCGGCGCCTGGGTCGGCTATGCCCATGGCTGGCAGGCGGCGTTCTGGATCGTCGGCGGACTCGGCACGGCGGCGGCGATCGCGCTGGCGCTGAACGTGCCGGGCGCGGTGGCGTTCCAGCCGAGTTCGCTGCGGCAACTGGGGCGGACGCTGCTCGATCCGCTCGCCAGCCTGTCGATCCTGTTCACCGCGACGTTCCTGGCGCCGATCTACATCGTCTACACCTATCTCGGGCCGCTGCTGGAGGCCAAGCTCGGGCTTGGGCGCGACGGCGTCACCATGCTGCTGGCGATCTACGGGTTCGGGGCGGTTGCCGGCAATGTGCTTTCGGGGCGGCTGGTCGACCGGCTCGGACCATACAGGGCGCTGGCGATCTGCGTCGCAACGCAAGTCGTGCTGCTGCCGATGGTCAGCTTCGCCAGTTATCCAATGGCCTTCGGGGCGATGCTGATGGTGGCGTGGAGCGCGTCGGGCTGGTCGTTCATGGCGGCGCAGCAATTGCGGCTGGTCAGCCTGCGCAAGGATGGGCACAACGTGTTGCTGGCGCTGAACGCCGCCTGCATCTATGTCGGCGCCGCCGTCGGCTCGGCGATCGGCGGGGCGGTGCTGGAGCGGGGCGGGCTGGCGAGCCTCGGGCTGGCGGCGGCGGGGTGCATGCTCATCGCCGGGGCGCATCTGGTCGGCACCGAGTGGCTGCGGCGGCGCGAGACCGGGCGGGATTAACCGCGTGCCGCGGGCGGCGGCGAAATCGTCGCGGCGGCTTCTTGACACCATGGTGCGCGATCCATACATCGGAGGCGCCGTTAGCACTCATCGAGAATGAGTGCCAGCGCTGTTCGGCGCGCCGCATCGGGCGTCCGGAACAGTCAAATCCGTCACTATCGGCTCGAGAGCGAGCCACACGAGGATTTCGTCATGGCCATCAATTTCCGTCCGCTCCACGATCGCGTCGTCGTCAAGCGCCTTGAAGGCGAAGAGAAGACCAAGGGCGGCATCATCATTCCGGACACCGCCAAGGAAAAGCCGCAGGAAGGCCTCGTCATCGCCGTCGGCCCGGGCGCGCGCGACGACGCCGGCAAGCTCAATGCCCTCGACGTCAAGGCCGGCGACCGGGTGCTGTTTGGCAAGTGGTCGGGGACCGAGGTCAAGATCGACGGTCAGGACCTTCTGATCATGAAGGAATCCGACATCATGGGCATCGTCGGCTGACGACATGCCAGGACAACCGGGATCGCCGCTGATCACGCAGGAATGGCAGATCGCACTGGTGCTGGTCGCCGGCGTGATCGTGGTGGCGATCCTCAACCGGATCATCCGTCGCAAGGTCCGCCGGGACAATCCCGAGCGCCGCGACGACTGAGGAGAGAAGTAACATGGCTGCGAAAGACGTTCGCTTTTCCGCCGAAGCCCGCGAGAAGATGCTCCGCGGCGTCGATATCCTCGCCAACGCCGTCAAGGTGACGCTGGGTCCGAAGGGCCGCAATGTCGTCATCGACAAGTCGTTCGGCGCGCCGCGCATCACCAAGGACGGCGTCACCGTCGCCAAGGAGATCGAGCTCGAGGACAAGTTCGAGAACATGGGCGCCCAGATGCTGCGCGCCGTGGCCTCCAAGACCAACGACATCGCCGGTGACGGCACCACTACTGCAACCGTGCTCGGCCAGGCCATCGTCAACGAAGGCATCAAGCTGGTTGCCGCCGGTATGAACCCGATGGATCTGAAGCGCGGCATCGATCTCGCCGTCGCCGAAGTCGTCGAGAACCTCGGCAAGGCCAAGAAGACCATTTCGTCGAACGGCGAAGTCGCGCAGGTCGGCACCATTTCGGCCAACGGCGAGAGCGCCATCGGCGAGATGATCGCCAACGCCATGCAGAAGGTCGGCAACGAGGGTGTGATCACCGTCGAGGAAGCCAAGACCGCCGAGACCGAACTCGACGTCGTCGAGGGCATGCAGTTCGACCGCGGCTACCTCTCGCCGTACTTCGTCACCAATGCCGAAAAGATGGTGGCGGTGCTCGAGGATCCGGTGATCCTCTTGCACGAGAAGAAGCTCTCGAACCTGCAGGCCATGCTGCCGATCCTCGAAGCCGTGGTGCAGTCGCAGCGTCCGCTGCTGATCGTCGCCGAGGACATCGAGGGCGAGGCTCTGGCCACGCTCGTCGTCAACCGTCTGCGCGGCGGCCTCAAGGTCGCTGCCGTCAAGGCTCCGGGCTTCGGTGATCGCCGCAAGGCCATGCTCGAGGACATCGCGATCCTCACCGGCGGCCAGGTGATCTCGGAAGACCTCGGCATCAAGCTCGAGAACGTCACCCTCGACATGCTCGGTACTGCCAAGCGCGTGGAAATCTCCAAGGAGAACACCACGATCGTCGACGGTGCCGGCTCGAAGGCCGACATCGAAGGCCGCGTTGGCCAGATCAAGGCGCAGATCGAAGAGACCACTTCGGACTACGACAAGGAGAAGCTGCAGGAACGTCTGGCGAAGCTCGCCGGCGGTGTTGCGGTGATCAAGGTCGGCGGTTCGACCGAAGTCGAGGTGAAGGAGCGCAAGGACCGCGTCGACGACGCGCTGCACGCGACCCGCGCTGCGGTCGAAGAAGGCATCGTCCCCGGCGGCGGTACCGCTCTGCTGTACGCGACCAAGGCCCTCGACGGGCTGAAGGGTTCGAACGACGACCAGACCCGCGGCATCGACATCGTCCGCAAGGCGATCGAAGCGCCGCTGCGCCAGATCGCGGCCAACGCCGGCCACGACGGTGCGGTTGTCGCCGGCAACCTGCTGCGCGAAAACAACCAGGAGCAGGGCTTCAACGCTGCGACTGACGTTTACGAGAATCT
>JAEULV010000006.1 GCA_016793065.1 Hyphomicrobiaceae bacterium | reverse complement strand
GTACTGCTTCAGGCTCGCGACCTCGATCTCGGAATCGAAGTGGCCGATGTTGCAGACGATGGCGTTGTTGCGCATGCGCTGCATGTGCGCGTGCGTGATCACGCCGACGTTGCCGGTCGTGGTCACGAAGATGTCGCCCTGATCGGCGACCTCGTCCATGCGCACGACGCGATAGCCTTCCATCGCCGCCTGCAGCGCGCAGATCGGGTCGATCTCGGTGACCCAGACGGTCGCGCCGAGGCCGCGCAGCGACTGCGCGCAGCCCTTGCCGACATCGCCGTAGCCGAGCACGACCGCGATCTTGCCGGCGATCATCACGTCGGTGGCGCGCTTGATGCCGTCGACCAGCGATTCGCGGCAGCCGTAGAGGTTGTCGAACTTGGACTTGGTGACCGAGTCGTTGACGTTGATCGCCGGGAACGGCAGCCGGCCTTCCTTCTGCAACTGATAGAGGCGATGCACGCCGGTCGTGGTCTCCTCGGTCACGCCCTTGATGCAGGCGAGCCGCGTCGAATACCACTTCGGATCGCGCGCCAGCGTGTGCTCGATCGACGCAAACAGCGCGATCTCCTCCTCGCAGGTCGGCTTCGCCAGCACCGAGCGGTCGGACTCGGCGCGCGTGCCGAGCATCAGCAGCAGCGTCGCGTCGCCGCCGTCGTCGAGGATCATGTTCGAGTAGCCGCCATCGGCCCATTCGAAGATGCGGTGCGAGTAATCCCAGTAGTCCTCCAGCGACTCGCCCTTGTACGCGAACACCGGGATGCCGGCGGCGGCGATCGCGGCGGCGGCATGGTCCTGGGTCGAGTAGATGTTGCACGACACCCAGCGGATGTCTGCACCGAGCGCCTTCAGCGTCTCGATCAGCACCGCGGTCTGGATCGTCATGTGCAGCGAACCGGCGATGCGCGCGCCCTTCAACGGCTGCGACGGGCCGTATTCGGCGCGCACCGCCATCAGGCCCGGCATTTCCGTTTCGGCGATCGAGATTTCCTTGCGGCCGAAATCGGCGAGCGAGATGTCCTTGACGAGATAGTCGGTCATGTTGCGGTCTCCGGCAGCACCCCGCCCTGCGAATGGCGGTCATGGCGGCAAATCCCGCCGGCTGCGTTGATTGGCACTGGCGATCGACATGATCGCCGGGAAGGACGCGGGGCGATCGACGTGATCGCCGGAATGACTTGGCGCGGCCGACACGACCGCCCGATGGCAGGGCTTATACGCGAGGTCGCGATATACGGCAATAAGGATATAAAGATTTCTTTATGTCCTTATCGTGAATCGGAGGTTTCCGCCAAGGCGCCGTTGCTGCCCGGTCGTCGCGGGAACCCTCGCCCCACTACCGGCACCGTTCACCCTGGTAACGGCCGCGCCTTGCCACCTCGCCGCCGGATCAACAAAAAGGCGCGCCGCGAACTTGTCGCGACGCGCCGGATGTCTTGTTGGCGTCTGCCTCGATCGGCTGCCGGGGCGAACCACCGGTCCCAACCCGTCGGTCCGGCGCCATGGCGCCGCACCGGAGGATTGTCCGGTTCCGGCCTCAGGCGACCTTGCGCAACGCCGGCTTCTGCGGAGCCGGCTCGCTGTCGCGCCGCTCGGCCCCGCCATAGGTCGGGTCCTCGCCGATGCGCCGGTCGAGCGGACCGCGCCGCAACGACAGCAGGAATTCCCGCACTTCCGCCGCCAGGATCGCCGCCTGTTCGGTCAGGCCGTCGGAGGTCGCGTGCGCCGAGCCGGCGACCGATCGCGTCTCCTCCGAGTGATGCGACACGTCGTGGATATTGACGGTCACTTCCCGCGCCCCGAGATAGGCCTGCTCGACATTGCGGGCGATTTCGGTCGTCGCCTCGGTCTGGGTCTCGGCGGTGGCGACCACGTCGCTGGTGATCGACGAGATCTCCTCGATGGTCGAGCCGATATTGGCGATGGCGCCGACGGCGGCGCGGGTGGCGCGCTGCACTTCGCCGACATGGCCGGTGATCTCGGCGGTGGCGTTGGCGGTCTGGCCGGCCAGCACCTTGACCTCGTTGGCGACGACGGCGAAGCCACGTCCCGCCTCGCCGGCCCGCGCCGCCTCGATCGTGGCGTTGAGCGCCAGCAGGTTGGTCTGCTCGGCGATGGCATTGATCAGCGCCACCACCTTGCCGATCCGCTCTGCTGCTTCCGACAGCCCGCGCACCGTCACGTCGGTCTCGGCGAGGTGGTCGACCGCCCGCTTGGCGATCTGGGCCGAATGACCGACCTTCTCCGCGATCGCCCGCGACGCGCCCGCCAGCCGCCCGCTGGAATTGGCGACGTCCTGGACGTTGGTGGTTGCCTCCTCGGCGGCGGCGGCCACGGCGGTCGCCTTGATGCTGGTCTGGGTGGCGCCGCGATCGACCGAGGTCGCCAACGACTGCATCGTCGCGGCCGACTGGCTGATCGAATCGACCACGCCCTTGATGGCGTTCTCGAATTTGGTCGTCGACTTGTTGACGTCGCCGATGCGGTCCTGCACCACGATCATCGCCTCGTTGATGACATCGGCCCCGTTGAGTAAACCACCGGCGAGCCCCTCAGGCAGGATGCGGCGGAAATACTTGTGGCTGCGCACCGCGCTCATCACGGCGGTGGCCTCACGCACGAAGGCATCGAGCCGGTCGACCATGTCATTGACCGAATACTGCAATTCGGCCAGGTCGCCCTTCTCGGTGACCCGCGTCATCCGCGCCTCGAAATCACCGTTGGCGATCGCCTGGGCAAGCTTGGTCGACGCCGCGACCGACGCCCGCGCCTTCAGGCCGAACCACGACGAGGCCCCGGCGCCGAGCGCCGCGACAAGGCCGCAGCCGGCCGCGACCGGCGCCATGCCGAGCCCGCCGGCGACAACGGCGCCAAGACCGGCAACGACGGCGATCGCCGACAGCGCGGTCGCCTTAGAGAGAGAAGATGAGTTCATCATAGGAGCGCGCCTTGGACTTGACGATGTCGGTAAGCCGGTCGAACGAGCGCATCATGCCCGCCTTGGCGTTGCTTTCGGACGCTTCGATCTTGATCAGATCGGCATAGAGCGGCTCGATGACATTGGCGATCACGTCGCGACGCGGCACGCGCCGGTTGGAGTGATAGCCGACAACCTCGCGGTTGGCCCCGAACGACGGCGTGACATGGGCAAACACCCAATAATAATCGCCGTGCTTGTTCATGTTCTTCACATAGGCAAACACTTCGTTGCGCGCCGCCAGCATGTCCCACAACAGCTTGAACACCGCGCGCGGCATGTCCGGATGCCGGATGATCGAGTGCGGCACCCCGATCAGCTCTTTTTCCTCGTAGCCGGCGATCCGGCAGAAGACGCGGTTGGCATAGGTGATCCGACCCTTCAGGTCGGTCTTCGACACGATCAGCTCATGCGGCTGGAACGTGATCTCGTTGCGTGTGGGTACGATCTGGCGCAAGTCGGTCTCTCCCCGGAGTCCTGCCGTGAATGGGGACGTGCGACCAGTGCGAGCCAACAGCCTTAACGGCGCGTAAAACCAGGTCGTTGCGCAGGTTAAACCTCCTGCGACGAACCGTCGCACCATTGATCCCGATCAAATGGATGAAAGTAATTGTCCTGATTTCCGCAAACGTAATCAGCAAATATGACAAGTAACAATGATCACTCGTCTTCGCCGAAGCGATTGCCGACAAGCTGGGTCAGCGCCTGCATCGCCGCCTGCGCCTCCACTCCACTGACCGCCACATGGATCGATGTGCCCTTGGCGGCCGCGAGCATCATCAGCCCCATGATCGACAGGCCGCCGACCGACTGGCCGTCCTTGGTCACCACCACCTCGCAGTCGAATTTCTCGACCGTCTGGACGAATTTCGCCGAAGCCCGCGCATGCAGCCCGCGTAGGTTGATGATCGGCAGGACGGCGGTCAGTGCGTCGGCGGGGATGGTCAGGTCGCTCATGCGGTTTCGGTTCCTTGGCGGTCGCGCCGATCCAACGGGCACAAGGGCATTGTTCGCCTAGTTTTGGACAATGGCCGCCGCTCTGGCAAGTCGCCAGGCACCGATTGTCGGGTGGGATCGCGCCGTCAATGCCGCGTTGGCCCGGCGCTTGCCTCGCTTGCCGCGATCCAGCCGGAAACCGTGCCGAATTGGCACGATTTCGCCACCCTGCCGCTTGAGAGGAACCCGTGTCCCCCGTGCCGTGCGCCCGCCCGCCCCGTTCCGCTGCGTCGCCGCGTCAGGTCTCGACGTCGGTCGAATGCCGGGCCGGTGGCGAAAACCGGTCGGAGGGCTAGCCCATGCGGCGTTCGCTGGTGGTTTCGTTGCTCGATCAGGGCGTGCTCAGCGGCTTCAACCTGCTTTTGTCTTTCGCGCTGATCCGCTTCGCCGATCCGTCGGGCTTCGGCGCCTTCGTCTTTGCCGCCACCTTGCTCCTCGTTGCCGGGTCGCTGCAGAACGCGCTGATCCTGACGCCGCTCGGGGTCATCGTCCCCGGCGAAACCGGCTTTCCCCGCGCCGTGACGCTCGCCACCCTTGGCGGCGCCGACCGGCTGTTCCGCCTCGCCGCCGCCGGGCTCGGCGCGGCGCTGCTGGCGCTGCATGCCGCCGAGCCGGCCTATCTCGCCGCCGGCGCGGCGCTGATCTATTCCGGCCTCTGGCGCGAAACCCACCGGGCCGTCTTCGCCGCCACAGACCGCATCGGCCGTTGCCTGGCGCTCGACGCCAGCGCCGTCGGCCTCGGCGCGCTGTTCACCGTCGCGGCCTGGGCGGTCCTCGCCCCGCGCGATGCGGTGCTGGTCGGTCTGTCGCTTGGCAATGCCCTTGCCGTCTTGATCGTCGGTCGCGGCGCCTTGCCGGCCGAAACCGGCATCGATCTCGCTCGCGCCGGCTATCGCCGCTTCTGGGATCAGGCCCGCTGGAGCCTCCTCGGCGCCGGGACCACCGAGGCGCAATATCGCGCCTATGTCTTCATGGTCGAGGCCTTTCGTGGCGGTGGCGCCCTCGGCACCATCCAGGCCGGCCGCGTGCTGATGGGACCGCTCAACCTCTTCGCCAGCGCCTGGGGCCGCGTCGCCCGCCCCGCCATGGCCCGTCACCTCGCCGCCTGCAATGTCGGCGCCGCCGACAGGGTTTTGCGCGATGGCCTGCTGATCCTCGTCGCGGTGATGGCGGTCTACTTCGTCGCCCTGGTCGTAGCCTGGCCGCTCGCCGAAACCCATGTGTTTCGCGGCCGTTATCCCGGCATCGCCCTGCTTTGCGCCCTCTGGGGCATCTATACCGTCGTTCAGGTCACCCAGATCTGCATCGGCTACTATGTCCAGGCCGCCCACCTGTTCCGGCCGCTGTCGTTTGTCTCCGTCGCCGCCGCCTCGGTGACGATCATACTGCTCTGCGGGCTCGCCTTCGACCTGCCGCTCGCCTGGGCCATCATCGCCGCCACCGTCGGCGAGGCGATCGCGCTGGTCTGGCTGATCGTGCTGTGGCGGCTGGCGCGCCGCTCCGGCCGCCCCGGTGGCAACGCCCGCGCAATCGGCCCGACGCCCGAGGAACCCGCGCCCGACCTCGACCCGCCGCGGCCCGCGTCGCCCGCCATGGCGCCGGCGGTGGCGCTCCGCGCCGCCGGCCTCGCCGAACGCGTCGAGGCCCTGCGTGCCCGCCGCGCGGTCGCGCCGGCGCTTGCCGCCAATGCCCCGGCTTCGGCGATGCCGGCGCCGGCCGTCGCGCCCATCCGCCAGTCGATGCCGGCCCCGACGCCATACCCCAACGCGCTTCGCCACTGGGATCCCCGCTCCGGTTTCCAGCGTGCCGCCGAGTCGCTTGCCGCCTGGATTCCCGCGCTGGTCCTTGCCTATGCCTATCTGATCTGGCCGCTGCTGTTCGGCGAGCCGGTCGACCGCATCGACAACTACCTCAATCCCAATGCCGGCCTGAAGGCCGACAACAACTGGCTCAATCAGGTCTATTTCCCGCCGCTGTTGCTGCTGGCGCTGGTCAGCTGGCTCACCGTCGCCCGGCGCCGCCTCGGCGATCTCGCCCGCGCACCGATCCTCGCCATCCTTGCCCTGATCGTCTGGGCCGGCTTCACCGCGCTGTGGGCCATCGATCCCGAAACCACGATCCGCCGCCTTGCGCTGCAGGTGATCATCGTCGCCACGGTGGTGTTTTCCGTCGCGGCGCTGCGCGATCCCCTCGATGCCCTGCGCCGCGCCTTCTGGCTGTCGGTACTGGTCGTGGCGGTCAATGTGGTCGCGGTGGCGACCATGCCGCCCGGTCCGCTCGGCTATGAGGGCATCTATCCGCAGAAGAACTCGCTCGGCAGTGCCATGGCGCTGGCGATGCTGCTCTGCCTGTTCCGCGTCGGCGACGGCAATCCGTTCACCCGCCTCATGGCGCTCGGCACCGTTATCGTCGCCGGCGCGCTGCTGTTGCTCAGCCAGTCCAAGACCTCGCTGGCGCTGATCCTGCTGACGCCGATGTTCCTCATCGCCAGCCTGTTCGTTGCCCGCTACCTGCGCATCTCGGCGGCCGTCACCGTGTTCGGCCTCGTTTTCACGCTCTATCTCCTCTACGAGGTCGGCGCCCAGGGCCTGGTCTTCGGCTTCTTCGACGTCACCGGCCGGCTGTTCGGCGATCCGACCATTACCAACCGCACCGACATCTGGGCCTTCGCCCTCTCGGCCATTTCCGATCGGCCCTGGCTCGGCTACGGCTTTGAAACCTTCTGGCAGATCGGTCCCGGCTCGCCCTCCGCCCATGCCCCCGGCTTCATCGCCAAGATGCCCCACGCCCACAACGGCTATCTCGACGCCGTGCTGCAGGGCGGAATTCCGCAACTGCTTCTGCTGCTCGGCACCATCGCCGTCGCGCTGCATGCCGCCGCCGCCCATGTCGACCGCGACCCCGGCCGCGCCGTCGCCACGTTGTCGATCGTCCTGTTCGTCACCTTCTTCAACCTGTTCGAGACCACGTGGTTTCGCGGGTTCAACCACACGCACATCGCCGTGCTGATCGCCATCGTCGTCGCCGCGCTACCGCCGCTCGGCGCCCGCAACCCCGTCAGGCGCCCGACCCCGTCGCGAGGCGTTCCTGTCCGCCTGGCTGGCGGATCGCCGCAGGGCTTCGCCCGATGAATGCGCCGGCTACGGTCGCGATCACCATCGCCATCGCCTCGGCCGGCCGCGAAACCCTGCGCGCTACGCTGGCGTCGCTGTTCGCGCTTGAGATCCCGGCCGGCCACACGGCGCGGATCCTGGTCGCCGATGACGACCCCGCCGGTGGCGCCGCCGCCCTGGTCGCGACGCTCGCGCCCCATCCGCTGCCGGTCGCGGTGGTCGCCGTCGGTGCCCGCAACATTGCCCATGCCCGCAACGCGCTTCTCGACCATGCCGACGGCGCGCTGCTGGCCTTTGTCGACGACGACGAATGGGTGGCGCCCGATTGGCTCATCCGCCTCGTCGCCGCGCTCGGTGAATTCCAGGTCGACGCGGTCTTCGGCCCGGTCTTCCCGGCCTATCCGCCGCAAACGCCGGCCTGGTTCGTCGCCGCCGACCCGCTCCACACCGATTGGGGCCGCCACGGCCGCCGCGTCGCCACCGGCCGCTGCGGCAATACCCTGTTCCGCCTGTCGATCGTCCGCCGCGCCGGCCTGCGCTTCGATCCCGAACTTGGCCGCAGCGGCGGCGAGGACACCGAGTTCTTCCGCGCCTATGGCAAGGCCGGCGGCCGCATGGTGGTGGTCGCCGACGCCCGTGTCTGGGAATCGGCGCCGCCCGAGCGCCTCAGCGTCGACTATGTGCTGCGCCGCGCCCTGCGCACCGGCCAATCCTATGCCCGCTTCGCCCTGCGCGATCGTCCCGGCCGGCTCACCCGCGCCGTGTTTTACCTCGACGCCGGTCTCAAGGCGGCGATCGGCCTTGCCGGCGCCCTTGCGATCCGCCCGCTGTCGCGATCGGTATCGCTTCGCCTGCGCCGCAAGGCCTGGCTCAATCTTGGCAAGGCACGCGAGGCCCTCGGCCTCGATCTACCGGTGATGTACTGAATTGAGCCCGTAAGCGCGCCGGTTCGCGCGCTTCGAACCGCGCAACCGCGTCGAAACCCGCCTAACCGCCCCACTTTGCCCGACGCCGCAGCCGGCGCGGCCAAGCCTCGAGCTTCGCCCGCAATGATGTCATGCCGGCGATCCGCGCCGGGATATCCCAGTCGGCGCGCGGCGAGGTGCGCGGCACCAGGAACGCACCGGCAACCGCCAGTCCGCCGGCGCTTGACCCAACGGCTGCAAAGCCCGCCTGCCGCACCGCCTCGATCACCCGCCGGTCGAACGCCCCGAACGGCAATGCCGCCATCGCGACCGGTGCGCCGACGGCATCCTCGATCAGGCGCCGGGCATCGACCAGCTCCCGCTTCAACGCCCCATCGTCGAGTTTCCGCCAGTCGACGTGATCGAAGCCGTGGCTGCCGATCGTCATTCCCGCCGCCGCCAGCTCCCGCAGCGCCGCCGCCGACAGCGCCCCCGGCTTGTCGATCCGCCCGGCCAACACGTGAAACGTCGCCGTCAGCCCCCGCGCCGCCAGCGCCGGCAACGCGATGTCGAGATCCGAGCCGTTGCCGTCGTCGAAATGCACCTCGAACCGCACCCCCGCCGCCACGCAGCTGGCGCCCGCCCGGTCGAGCAGTGACTCGAAGCCGGCCCTCGACAGCCAGTACGGCCGTTCGCAGGCGTCGACCGATGCCGGAACCGGCCCCAGGCCATGGAAGGTCAGATGCAGCGACAGCCCGAATGCCATGGGTCAGACCGCGTTGCGATAGGCGCGGCGCGACACCACCGTCAGCAGGATGATCCGCAGATCCAAGAGCAGCGACCAGTTGTCGAGATAGAACAGGTCGTGTTCCAGCCGCGCGCCCATCTTTTCCATCGTGTCGGTCTCGCCGCGATGGCCGTTGACCTGGGCCCAGCCGGTGATTCCCGGCTTCATGTTGTGCCGGCGGGCATAGAGCGACAGCCGGTTCTCATAGGCCCGGTCGAGCGATAGCGGGTGCGGACGCGGGCCGACCAGTGACATGTCGCCCTTCAGTACGTTGATCAGCTGCGGCAGCTCGTCGATATTGGTGCGCCGGATGAAGGCGCCGACCCGGGTGATGCGCGGATCGTTCTTCGTCGCCTGCTTGAACGCCACCGTGCCGTCTTCCATCACGCCCATCGAGCGGAACTTGAAGATCGAGAACGTCTCGCGGTTGAAGCCGAAGCGCGGTTGCCGGAAGAACACCGGTCCCGGCGTTTCCAGCTTGATCGCCACGGCGACCGCGGCAAACAGCGGCGCCAGCAAGATCAGCCCCGCCGCCGCCGCGACAATGTCGAAGCCGCGCTTGGTCAGGATTTCCAGATGGTCGAGCGGCGCCCTGACCAGCGACAGGCTGGCGAGCCGGCCGATCTTGACCAGTTCGAGCCCTTCATAGCGGTCGAGCACCTTTTCCGGGCCGAGATGGATCGCCGCCGGGATCACCAGGAACTGGTCGACGCAGCGCGTGATCGCCTCCGACCGGCTCCACGGCATCAGCACCATCACCTCGTCCGGACGGGTCGACCGGGCGAGTTCAAGTGCGCCGTCGAGCGCCGCCGCGTCCCGCGCGTCGGTGTCGATCGTCGCCGCCGCCACCACCGCCAGGCCGAGATTCCACGGCTGGTGCCGGCGCACGAAGTCGTCGATCGCCTCGCCGGTGCCGACCAGCATCAGCCGCCGCGCCACCACCCGGCCGGTCTTCGACCAGGCAACCACCTGCCGCCCCAGCCATTCCCGCGTCAGCGCGATCCCCCCGAGCCCGGTGAAATACAGCAGCACCGACGAGCCGCGTGAATAGTCCGCGCCGGCTTTCAGCAGGAAGAAGAACGTGAATAGCAACAGGAACGTCAGGTTCCACAGCCGCCAGACCCGGCCGAAGCGTCGCCGGGTTTCCACATAGGTCTTGTAGCTGTAGGCCCGCTCCAGCGACGCCAGCGCCACGAACAGCGCCGCGATCGACAGCCCGAGCGCCACATGGCCGCCGAGCGGCCCGATCCCGTCGAAGGCGACGAGGTAATAGCCGATCCCGGTGGCGGAGCCGATCGTGGTCAGTACCACCGCGTCGGCGAGCGCCAGCAGCGGCGCGATCAGCCGCCAGGAGCGCGCCGATTCGAGGGCAGGTGACACTGGCAGCCGCCAGCTCGCCGGTTCTTGCGACATGGACATCGGACCCAACCTGTTCACCCTCACGCCTCCCTGACGGATTGATTGCAGGTCTTGGGCCAAGTCGAATTGTCCCAGTTCGATGCGGTTTCCGCCCACCCCCCGCCGAGGCCCTCCGTCGTCGCCGGATCCGGGCGCGGCCGGTAACCACATTGCGGCGTTGTCGCGGCCGCATCGTCAGTGTTGCCGATCGACGGCATGCCGCTTGCTGGTTCGGGCCGAGAGACCCGTCGCACCTGTGCCGCGTCGCGCGATCTGTCCCGCGATGGCACATGAGAGAACCGAGATCCATGGTCGATATCCCCGACTACGGGCGTTATGTCCCGCCGCAGAGCTTTGAGGCGCCGCCGGCCTTCGGGCAGGAGCTGCGCGCGCTCGTCAGTGGCCTTTGGCGTCACAAGGTCTGGATCGTCGCCATGCCGATGCTGGCGCTGTTCGTCGCGCTGGTGTTTCTCATTCTCGCCGCGCCGCTCTATCCCTCGACCTCGCAGGTGTTGATCGATCCGCGCACCAAGCGCGTCGTCCAGAACGAAGTCGTGTCCCAGGGCCTCGGCTCGTCCTCCGTCGGCGCCGACCTGGCGCTGGTCGACAGCCAGGTCGAGATCATGCTGTCGGACGTGGTGCTTGGCCGCGTCGTCTCGGACGCCAACCTCATCGACGATCCGGAATTCACCCGCGAGGCGTCCGGCGGCGGCATGGGCCTCGGCCGCGCCGCGCGCGGCCTGTTCGGTCTCTCCAGCGTCGATCCCGGTCCGCCCGACCGTCGTCGGGTGGTGCTCGAGGCGCTGCGCAAGAAGCTCGAGATCAAGCGTCTCGGCAATACCTACGTCGTCAACATCCGGGTTCTGTCCGAGGACCCGCGCAAGGCCGCCCGTCTCGCCAATGCCATCGCCGAATCCTATCTCGGCGACCAGCAGCGCTCGGTCAACGACGCCACCCGCCAGACCAGCCGCACCCTGTCGGCCCGGCTCGACGATCTGCGCTCGCGTCTGCGCGGCTCCGAGGACGCGATCGAATCCTATCGCCAGACGTCCGGCCTCGCCGGCACCCGCGCGCTTCTCACCACCGAGCAGCAATTGCAGGAGGTCAACAACCGCCTCACCGTGGCGCGCGGCCAGACCGCGGCCGCCAAGGCCAAGCTCGACCAGTTGCAGCGCATCCCGCGCAACGACAGCGCCAATGCCGGTGCCTGGGCCGACGCCATCAATTCCAGCGTGATCGGCAACCTGCGCGCCACCCTGACCGAGATTTCCCGCCAGGAAGCCGCCGTCACCGCCACCCTCGGCGATCGTCATCCCTCGTTGCAGATCCTGCGCTCGCAGCGCGCCGATGCCATGGCCCAGCTCGGCAAGGAGCTCGACCGCATCGTCGCCGCCGCCCGCACCGAATGGGAAGTCGCCAGGGCTAACGAAGCCGCCATCGATCGCGCCTTCGACGATCTGAAGCGCCAGTCCCTCGGCGCCACCGCCCAGCTGGTGCGCCTGCGCGAGCTCGAGCGCGAGGCCGAGGCCAATCGCGGCCTCTACGAGAGCTTCCTGCGCCGCTCCAAGGAAGTCGACGAACAGGAAAACATCTCCACCACCAATTCCCGCATCCTGTCGGAGGCTACGCCCTCGATTAAATCCGCCTATCCGCCGCGCCTGATCGTGCTGGCGGCGGCGCTGATCTTCGGCCTTGGCCTCGGGCTGCTGATCGCCTGGCTGCGGTTCGTCATGTCGCCGTCGGCCCTGCCTGCCGCCGGTCCGCCGCGCCATGCCTGACGCCGCCGGGCACCGGGCCGGCACGGGTTGACCATGACCGCGCGGGCGGGCATATCCGGGGAGCGATGCACCCCGGGCGAGCGCGCGCCGGGGCAATGGAGAATTCCCCGATGCCGAAAGCAATCATCGAACGCACGCTCGAGCGCGGCCTGTTCGCCAGCCGCTGGCTGATGGCGCCGTTCTATGTCGGCCTGATCGGCGCGCTGATGATCCTGCTGGTCAAGTTCATGCAGGAACTGCTGCATTTCCTCACCCATTTCCTCTCGGCCCGCGAAGCCGACACCGTCCTCGGCGTCCTGTCGCTGATCGACCTGTCGCTCGCCGGCAATCTCTTGCTGATCGTCGTCTATTCCGGCTACGAGAACTTCGTTTCCAAGATCGACGTCGATGATCACGAGGACACGCCGGAGTGGAAGGGCAAGGTCGATTTCGGCGCCCTGAAGCTCAAGCTCATCGCCTCGATGGTGGCGATCTCCGGCATCCATCTGCTGAAGATCTTCATGGACATCGCCAAGTATCAGGATCGCGAGATCATGTGGATGCTCATCATCCACGTCGTCTTCGTCGGCTCCGGCGTCGCGCTCGCCCTGATGGACCGGCTGACCAGCCACGGCAACGGCAAGGACAGCGTCCTCCCCGAGGATGGCGGCCACTGACGTCGCTTGGCCCGGGTTCTCTCCCGGGCGCCAGGCCCGGGTTTCGGACCCGGGTTTCAGGGCCAAAGCCGCCCCGCTCGGACCGGTCGTGTCACTTCGACACCAGCACCTGCCGGCAGGCATCCGGCAGGTCCGACATCTTCAGCGGCGGCTTCGGCTTTTCCGGTGGCGACGGTTTCCACGGCTCCGGCCCCAGCCACCAGGCGAGATCCGCCCCGCAGCCGTCGCCGGCCGGCGGCGCGTCCTGCTCCTTGCAGTCGGCAAGACCGGCGGGGCAGGCGAGCCGGATGTGGAAATGGTAATAGTGGCCGTAGATCGGCCGCACCTTGGTCAGCCAGCCGCGATCGTTGCCCGCCAGTTCGCAGAACTGCTGCTTGATCGCCGGATGCACGAACACCCGCGCCACCTCCGGTGCCAGCGCCGCCCGCCGCACCACCCGCATGTGCAGCGGCGAGAACACCTTCGGATCGATCTCGCGCGTGCCGTCCTTCAGCAGCGACGTCGCGCTCAGCGTCTCGCGCTCGCCGGCGCTCAATTCCCGGTTCGGCATCGGCGTGAACCAGATGTCGGCGTCAAGCCCGATCTGGTGGCTGGCATGTCCGGTGATCATCGGCCCGCCGCGCGGCTGGCTGATGTCGCCGACCAGCAGCCCGTTCCAGCCGTCCTTGCGGGCGTTCTGGGCAAAGCTCTCCAGGAACGAGATCAGGTTCGGGTGCCCCCACATCCGGTTGCGCGACAGCCGCATCACTTGCCATGACGGCCCGTTGACCGGCATCGCCACCGCGCCGGCGAGGCAGCCGCGCGCATAGGAGCCGATCGAGCGCGCCTCCAGCGGCGCCGGCTGCGGCTGCGAGCCGAACAGCACCCGCGCCGCGTCCGGCGGCAACGCCGCCATCGCCGCCGCGATCGCCTTCTGGCTCTCCGATGCCGTGTCCTGCGCCCGCGCCGTCGTCGCGGCGGATATCCCGCCCGCCAGCCCTCCCGCCAGTACGATCGCTGCCGCCATCGCCATCGCGCCCGCTTTGCGCATCGCCACCGCCTTCATCGTCCTGACCCGTCCCGCCGCGCCGGCCATTGGCCGCGTCGAGCCACCTTCGGCCCGCCCGGTTGACATTTCATTAACCCTCGCCGCCGGTCGTCGCCGCCGCAAGCGGTAAATTCCGCCGATTGGCGGCGATTTCCATCTGGTTTTTAACCACCGCCTGCCAGATTGCCGAACGATATGACGATCCGTCCGGAGTGACGTCCATGAGCCTTTCGGAATTCGCCGGCCTCGAAATCGCGGTGGTGATCCCCTGCTACAACGAGGCGCTGACCATTGCCGGCGTCGTCGAGGACTTCCGCAAGGCCTTGCCGACCGCGGCCATCTGGGTGTTTGACAACAATTCCCGCGACGGCACCGCCGACATCGCCGCCCGCGCCGGCGCCCGCGTCATTCGCGAACGCCGTCAGGGCAAGGGCAACGTCGTCCGCCGCATGTTCGCCGAGGTCGACGCCGACATCTACCTGATGGCCGACGGCGACGGCACCTACGATCCGCAAGGCGCGCCCAAGCTCATCCGCACCCTGATCGACGAGCGCTGCGACATGGTCGTCGGCACCCGCAAGGGCGTCCATGACGACGCCGGCCGCAAGGGCCACGCCGTCGGCAACCGCATCTTCAACACCATCTACCAGAGCCTGTTCGGCCGCGATTTCACCGATATCTTCTCCGGCTACCGCGCCTTCACCCGTCGCTTCGCCAAGAGCTTCCCGGCGCTGTCCCACGGTTTCGAGATCGAGACCGAGATGAGCGTCCATGCCAGCGAGCTGCGCATGCCGATCGCCGAGGTCGAGCTTGACTACGGCCGCCGCCCGGAGGGCTCCCACTCCAAGCTCTCGACCTTCAAGGACGGCTTCCGCATCCTGTGGATGATCGCCCGCCTGACCAAGGAGACCCGCCCGGTCTTCTTCTACGGCGCCTTCGCCTTCGCCTTCGCCCTGCTCGGCATCTTCCTCTCGGTGCCGCTGCTGGCCACCTACATCGAAACCGGCCTGGTGCCGCGCCTGCCGACGGCGATCCTGTCGACCGGCCTGATGCTGACCTCGTTCCTGATGATGGCCTGCGGCCTGATTCTCGACAGCGTCGCCCAGGGCCGCGTCGAACAAAAGCGCATGCTCTATCTCGGCCTCGAGCCGCTGAAGCTGCAGTGATGCCTTCGGGCATTGAAAATGACCGATGGCATTCCTGGCGCGAATTTTTCATGCATCTGATGCAGATGGGAAATTCGCGTGTTCTCAAGGGTCGGGTGCGTCAGCGCCCCTGGCCCTTGGTATGATCGCCTTCGCCGGCTCCCGCCGTCAAATCGACACGTTGCGATGATCGAAGCGGCGGCCGGCCGACCGGCGCCGCGCCATCGCGCCGGTCCCACCGCGTCAGCCCCCTCGCAACCGTTGAAACGCCGATGATCGCCCAACCCGCCGAGATGTCCCGCGCCGCCATGACCGACCCCTCGACCGACCCCGCTACCCGGCGCGAGCCGCCGGTGATCGCCATCGGCATCGACTGGATCGACCGGCTGATCGCCCATCCGGTCATCGGCAAGCTGTTCAAGTTCGCCGTCGTCGGCGGCACCGGCTTCGTCACCGACGCCGCCGTGCTGACCGCCCTGCACAACGGCCTCGGCCTCGATCCCTATTCGGCCCGCGTCGTCGCCATCATTGTCGCCACCATCGTCACCTGGCGGCTCAACCGCGCCTTCACCTTCGGCGCCAGCCGTCACGGCCAGGGCCACGAGGCGCTGCGTTACGCCCTCGTCGCCGCCTTCGCCTCCAGCGTCAACTGGCTGGTCTACGCCGCCTGCATCTACTTCCTCGGTCTCCTGCCGCTCGTCGCCCTCGTCATCGGCGTCGCGGTGGCGATGTTCGTGTCCTTCACCGGCTACGACAAGTTCGTTTTCGGCAAGAAGTGACGGACCCGCGCCGGGTCGGCGCGGGCGCTCCTGCCGAGACCCGTTGGTCGCGGGTCTGCGAACCCGGCCCTCACTTCACTTCGATCGTGATTGTCCGCGGCTGCTCGACGACATCGTCATGCTCGCCGCCGAGCCACCCGACCGTGAAACTGTCGGTTCCCTTGAATCCTGGATTCGGGGTGTAGTACAGCGCCCGCGCGGCGGTAGGTGGCGTCCCGTTGTTTTGGCACCGAACCTTGGTATCGGCCTCCACGGCATGCTTGCGGATATCGACCCTGCCATTTTTCGGCGGCACGCGGACCACCCAGCTGGCCGCGATCGTGTCGCCACAGGAATAGCTGGCCATGATGCCGGTCGACGTGTTGGCCTTCACGGTTCGGACTCCGTCCGCCAGCGCCGGCCCTGCCAGCGCGAGGGTGACGACAATGACGGCGAACCCACGTGACAGCATCATCGGACGACCTCCATGTTTGACGCAGCCTGCCATGCGGCGTCACCCTGAGCAATCGTCGATTGCAGATCCGCGCCCGCGCAGGTACCCCCGAAATCCCGGGGGCGGGAGTCGGACTTTCCCCACCCCGGCCTTCAGCCCCTCACCGCACCACTTCCCACACATGGATCGGCCCGGTCCGGTCCAGCGGCCGCGCCCAGGCGATCGCCTCGCCGCGCATCAGCCGCGCCAACAGGCCGTTCGGCGCATCCTTCAGCCAAAGCGCCGTCTCGTAGTCGCCGGCGCAGGTGGCGATGTAGCGCGCCTGCCGCCGCTCGACGATCGCCCGCGCCGCCTCCGGTTCGGCCATGAACGCGTCGATGACGTCGAGCATGCCGGCGGTGTTGCGGTGATAGTGCCCCGAAACCACCGAGTGCCTGGTCCGCATCAGCACCGCCGTGCCGAGATTGAACGAATTCAGGATCGTCCCCGTCGGCAGTCCGTTCAGCCGCTCATAGGCCGCCGGCAGGAAGCACTCCGTCGCCGCCTTGTTATAGGCAACCTTGGCTTCGGCCTGCGGCGTTGCCAGCGCCGGATCGATCGCGAACGTGCCGATCATCGTCCAGGCAAACGGGCACCCGGCGAGGAATGCCACCGTCGCCAGCCCGATCCGCGCCGGTCGCGCCCGCTCCGCCAGCGCCTTCAGCGCCGCCGCGAACAGCGCCGCCGCCACTGGCGCCGCGATTGCGTTGGAAAACGCGCCGTAACGGACCTGCAGCATCGCCAGCAGCACCGAAACGGCGGTGATCGCCAGCGCCACCAGCCACGGCCAGCGCTGCTCGCCGCCGGTCCGCGCCGCCATGATCGTCGCGCCCGCGAGCGCGAACACCGGAGCGCCGAGCTTGCCGATCACTTCCTTGCCCGGATAGATCGACCACAGCCGGAACAGGTTCTTCGTTTCCTCGACCTCGTCGAACCACATCGCCTTCAGCCGCTGGTCAAGCATGAACAGCGGCCCGTGGAAACATTCCGGCGCCACCATCGCCGTATAGGCGATGACCGCCGCCGCGATTGCGCCGAGCCCGCCGAGCCGCGCCAGCCAATGACCGCCCGCGAGCGCCGGAACCAAGGTCAGCGCCGCCAGCCCGCCGCCGCCGATCAATGCATAGGTCAGATAGACCGGCGACAGCGCGTCGCAGACGGTTTTCGCCGCATAGGGCATCGGCACGGTCGCCACATAGATCGCCGAGGTCACCGCCGCCAGCCCCAGCCCCAGCCCGCGCGCCGGCGCCGCGAAGCGGCCGGGGTCGATGACGAAGCCGAGCGCGATCAGTCCGGCCATGGCGACGATATGCGGCAGCGTCTCCAGCCCGATCGCCAGCATCAGCGCCATGGTCGCGCCCATGCCGAGCCCGATCCGCTGGCTGTCGCGCGCCCCGAAGGCCAGCGCCACCAGCGCCAGGCACAGGATCATCTGCACATTGTGATGATCGATGCCGCCGACACGGAAATGCGCGATCGCCGCCGGCGCCGAGGCCGCGAAGACGACGCCGACCACGCCGCCGACCACGCTGCCGAGCCGGTGGCCGATGAACGCCGCCAGCGCCAGGAACGGCCCGATCAGCAGCGTCGGCCAGATCGTCATCGCCAGCGCTTCCGCGCTCGCCCGCCCCACCAGCGGCTCGAAACCGAGGATCATCGCCGCGATCGGCGCATCGATCAGCCGCGACCAGTGCATCACGAACCCCGCCGGCGCGTTCATCCGCGCCTGCGTCGTGTCGAACCACGCCTGCCCGCCGAGGAGATCGCGGATTTCCACCAGCCGCATCATCACGTCGGTATCGTCCGGCCCGACCGCCGCCAGCTCGGCATAGAACCCGTTGACATAGAGAAACCCGACGATCGCCCAGCCGAACAGCACCGCCATCGCGGTCAGCATCTTCGGATCGACGTCGTTCGATTGCCGGGGAGAAGGCCGGGGGGCGGCGGTGGTCGCGCTCATCGCATATCCTTCGGGTCCGCGTCGGCGGCCATCGCCCCGAACCTAGCCGCAACCTCTCGAAAAAGCGTGAACGGGCCTCGCGACTTCGTGTCGCCGGCTTCCTTGACGCCGCCACGGCCCATGCCTACGTTCCGCTTCAACCCCGGGGAATCTCCCCCGCCGCCGATTCCGAGGAAAGCTGCGCCATGGCGACCGCGAAAGTCACCGACAACTCCTTCAAGACCGACGTGCTCGAGTCCGACGTGCCGGTTCTCGTCGATTTCTGGGCCGAATGGTGCGGCCCCTGCCGCATGATCGCCCCGGCGCTGGAGGAAATCTCCACCGAGCTCGCCGGCGTGGTGAAGATCGCCAAGATCAACATCGACGAAAACCCGCAGGTTCCGACCACCTATGGCGTGCGTTCGATCCCGACGCTGATCCTGTTCAAGGGCGGCAAGCCGGCGGCGATGCAGGTT
Source organism: Hyphomicrobiaceae bacterium (assembly GCA_016793065.1). GTDB lineage: Bacteria > Pseudomonadota > Alphaproteobacteria > Rhizobiales > Ancalomicrobiaceae > JAEULV01. The sequence goes on along the minus strand of JAEULV010000006.1, from coordinate 81,200 downwards.
GGCGCCCTGCCGAAGGGCAAGCTCACCGACTGGCTGAAGACCTCGGTCGCCTGATTTCGCCGGGACAGCCCGCGCTCATCCGCGCCCGGCCAGCCGCTTCAGCGCGGCATGCAGGCGCGGATAGGCCCGCAACGCCACCTTGAACCGCCAGATCGCTGCCGCGAGCCGCCCGACCGGCGATCGCGGCAGCGTTGTCTCGTGCAGCGGCTGCTCCTCGGCGTCGAACTCGCGCTTGTAGGGCTCGTCGCCGATCGTCAGGTCGAACAGTCGGTCGCCCCGCGCCATCGACCGCCGCATCAGCGCCGCGATCAGGCAAAGCCCCGGGCTCGCCTTCGGCCAGTCGCCATCGATGCGGAACGTCGGAATGATGATGTGATAGGCGCCGGCGAAATCGATGCCGAGCGCGTTGGCCACCACCTCGCCGCCCAATTCCAGCTGCGTCAGCTCCACTGCCGGCCGGCCGTCGTTGCCCACGGCGGCGCGCCGGTAGAATTCCAGCCACAGCGGATCCGCCAGCACATCGTCGCGTCCCAGCGCGCCGAACCGCACCCGCCTTTGCGCCACCAGCGCCTCGAAGGCCGCCTCGACCGTCAGGTCGACGCCGGCGACCCGCAGGCGCGGCGCCAGCGTCCGTTCCGCCTTGGCCCACTTTCGCCGCGCCTGCCCGCCGGACTTCAGCCGCAAGTCGACTTCGCCCGCGCCGCCGAGCGGCACCGACCAGGCGCTGACCGGAAACCGCGCGACGCCGGCGAGCCGCATCAATGGATTTTCAATTCCACCGACCCGGGCCGGCATTTTCGACAGCCGCAGCAGGTCGCAGGCCGGCAGCGCCGCCAGCGCCGCCGCCAGCATCGCGTCATGGTCCGCAGCCTCGTACCGCCGATCGCCGCTGACCACCGGCGCCACATAGTCGGCGACCCGGAGGTCGGCAAAGCCGATCACCCGCATCAGGCCCCGGCGGTACCGGCACAACGGCAGGATCATCACCGCCCGGCCATCGGCAGCGCGCACCAGCACGATCAGCGGCCGCGCCCGGCCATGGGCGCCGACCGCCCCATACCATGGCCGGCACCAGTCGAACCGTTGGAACGCCGTCAGGTGCCCGTCGGCCTCCAGGGCGCGCCAATCCGCCTCGATTGTCGCCGGGTCGTCGTGGATCTCGGCCGCGAAGCGCTCCATCCGGCTCATCGCGCCCCCCCGCCGAACCCCAGCGCCCTGACGGCCACCGGGTCGAGTTCGCGCGTCCGCTCGTCGGCCACCAGGCCGAAGCCGGAATAATATTCCCACATCGCCCAGCCGAAGCCGCGCGCCTCCGCCGTCACCCTGACCGCCTTGAGCCAGCGCTCGCGCGAGCGCGCATCAAGCATCCCGGCTTCCGCCAATGGCCGCAGCGCCCCGAATTCGCCGATGATCACCCGCTCCCTTGCGATCTTTTCCCGGTCCGCCCACAGCGCCAATGTGTGGAAATCCCGCTCGATCGAGCGCTCGTCCACTCCACTCGCGGCATATTGCGCCACCCGCCCGGCCGCCTCCGCCCGCAGCCGCGCCGCCTCCGCCGCCGCGAGGCCGCGCCCGCGCGTCGCCAGCAACACCTCGGTCGACGTCGCCGCCTGCGACTTCTGCGTCAGCTCCGCCGGAAACGCCACGCCGTTGACATAGGCCAGCACCGGCGTCGCCCAGGTCGCCCCCTGATGGGTGAAGGTGAACGGGTCGTAGTAATGCACGTCGAACAGCGTCCGCTCGTCATAACCGCCGGCCGACAGCGCTGTGATGCCGCGGATCTGCGACCAGGCGCCGCCGGTCAGCATCAGGGTGAGACGCGGCGCCTGGGCCCGGATCCGCCCGACGATCAGCGGCTGCGTCTCGCTCCAGTCCGGACCGGCCTTGGCGGTGACCTCGACCTGCGGCTCGTTCATCGGCTCCACCGCCACCCGCTCGCCGCCGAAATCGCCGGCAAGGCCGCAGAGCCGCAACAGGAACCCGAGATAGGCCTCGAACGCCGCGCCGCGCGGATCGGCGAGAATGTCGGCCGGCCGCCAGCGCGCCGCGCTGTGACGGGCAAAGCCGGTCAGGATTACGTCGAGCCCGGCCCCGACCAGCCGCTGCACCAGCCCCTGCAGCCGCAGATCGAGCTCCCGCCGCCGTCCGGCATCGGCATCGAGCCAGATTTGCGGGTCGACCGGCAGCCGGACGAAATCGAGGCCGAGATCGGCAAGCCGCTTCAGCTCGCCGTCGTCGATCGACGCCTTGGCATCGACGAAGGCCGGCCAGCGCTCCCACTTCGGATAGCTGGCAAGGTGGGTGATGTTGATGCCGCGCGCGAACCGCCGGCCGCGCGCCTCCGCCGGCCCTGCGGCGAGCCCCGTGCCGCCAAGCCCGGCGACGGCACAGGCGCCGAGCCCGCCGAGCAGCGTCCGCCGGTCGATCGCGGTCTCGCCCATCATCACCCCCGCCCGGTTGCGATCGCGGCGCGAATGTCGGCCTCGACCATGGCGAACAGCCGCGCCGGATCGAACCGCTCCGCCAGTTCCGCCCCCTTGGCGGCGATCGTGGCGCGATAGCCGCCATTGTCGCCGATGAGCCGCTCGATCGCCGCGACAATCGCGCCGACCGACCCCGGATCGATGCCGACGCCGACCTCGAGCCCGTCGAGATGGCCGTCGATGCCGGTGCCCCGGCTGTAGCCGATCGGCACGCCGGCAAACAGCGCTTCCGTGTAGACCATGCCGAAGGTCTCGTTATGGCTCGGCAGCACCATCGCCAGATAGTCCGGCAGCCGCTCGATCAGCGCCGCGTTGTCGAGCGCCCCCACCAGCCGCACCCGTTCGCCGACCCCGTGCCGGCGGATATGCGCCGCGATCGCCGCCCGCGCCGCCTCGCTGCCGCCGCCGATGACGTCGAGCGTCAGGTCCGGATGGCGCCCGCCGACCACCGCCATGGCCTCGATCAGCCGGTCGAGGCCCTTCTTGCGCCAGATGTCGAGATTGAGGACGCTGACCAGCCCCCGGCTCGGCGCGCGCGGCACGATCGTTGCCTTCGTGTTCGCCACCACGTTCGGCAGCGGCCGGATCCGCGCCGGATCGACCCCGGTCATGCGGATCAGCGCCGGCCGGAACCACGCCGACACCGCATAGATCCGCGCCGCGTCGCCGGCGATGCGCTTCAGCAGCGGTCGATAGGTCGGCTTGAACCGGAAGATCTTGGTTTCGACCTCGCCGCGCACCGACACGACGAGCGGCACGCCATAGTGCCGCGCCAGCAGCCAGCCGGCGATGCCGTCGAACGACAGCCGATGCGCGAACACCAGATCCGGCCGCAGGTCGTTGGCGGCGAGCAGCCGGCGGATCACCCGCGCCACCCGGAAGAACGACGCGAACAGTCCGACCCCCAGCGGCAAGCCCGGATAGCCGTGGGCAAACAGCCGGTAGCCATCGGGACGGCCGCAATCGACCGTGTAGAACCGTCGCGGATCGTGCTGGCGCTTCAGCGACACCACCACATGGTCGAGCCCGGTCAATCCGTCGATCAGCTGCTTCACCGCCCTGGTCGTCGGCTCGCGCACCGGATCGGGATAGTCGGCCGTCACGTGCAGCACCAGCGGTCGCGCCGGCATGGCCGCGCCCGGGCTTGCGCCTCCGCCAGGCATCGCAGCGCTTGCCATCAGCCGCCCCGCCGGAAGCCGTTGCTGGCGACGTCGCGGGCGAACAGCCCGATGAGCGGCAGCGCCGACAGCACGTAACGCCGCCACAGCCGGCCCGGCTCCCGCGCCAGCCGGTGCAGCCACTCGAGCCCCAGCGCCTGCATCGCCTGCGGCGCCCGCGTCTTGCGTCCGGTGATGAACTCCAGCGACGCCCCGGTGCAGAACGCGGTGCCGGTGGCGGCGGCATCGGCGGCGATCCGCTGCGCCAGCCGCTCCTGCGCCGGCGAACCGACGCCGAGGAACACGAACCGCGCCGGATGATCGATCACGAACCGCGACGCCGCCTCGAACGCCTGCGGATCGGCGCCGAAGCCGAACGGCGGCACGTGGCCGACCCAGCGATAGGCCGGAAACTGCTGCTTGAGGTCGGCGATCAACGCCTCGTCCGAACCGACGACCGCGATGGCGTCGCCCGGCTCCAGCACCTCGGCGAAGATCCGCTCGACCACGTCGGTGCCGTTGAGATGCGGCAGCGCGAGCCCGACGAACCGGCCGAGCCGGCGGATCGGGTGGCTGTCGTTCCAGCTCATCCACGCCCCGTCATAGACCGGCGCCAGTTCCGGCTGCCGGGCGAGCCGCACCACGTGGTCGACATTCGGCGTCACCACATAGGCAAATGCCATCCCCGCCCGCCGTGCCCGCAACGCCGCAATCACCCCCTCGACCGGGACGAGATCGAACCGCGCGCCGAGAAACCGCGTCGCCGGAAACGTCCCGGTCGACGCCGACGGCGCGGCTTGCCCCATCGGGGGAGGACCCATCGGGGGAGAGGATGTGCCGGATTGGGACATGGAACGGGGTCTCGACTATGGGTTGGATTTCGCCCGAGCAAGCACCGGGCCACGGTCATTCGGCGCGCACCATCGCGGTCCGTCCCTTGATCTTGGCGTTAACACGGCTCCGACGTTGCGTTAGCCCGGTTCCTCGTTGATTGCGTTAACCGATCCTTAACCAGCCTGTTAACCGTCGGATCGATCCGCCGCCAACCGGCATGTCGCCTGCACCCACCCCTGTCAATAACCCCTATTTCGGTCATTCGGCCGATTCCGGGACGGCCGTTGCGCCGCGCGCGGCTGGCGATTGTTGCCGCGCGGGAGTTGATTGAGGTGTTTCATGTTGAGTTCAAAGCGCATTCTGGTGACCGGCGGCGCCGGCTTTCTCGGCTCGCATCTGTGCGACCGACTGCTGGAGCAGGGCCATGAGGTCCTGTGTGTCGACAATTTCTACACCGGCACCCGCTACAACGTTCACCACCTGATTTCCCATCCGCGCTTCGAACTGATGCGCCACGATGTCTGCTTCCCGCTCTATGTCGAGGTCGACGAGATCTACAATCTCGCCTGTCCCGCCTCGCCGGTGCACTACCAGTTCGATCCGGTGCAGACCACCAAGACGGCGGTGCATGGCGCCATCAACATGCTGGGACTTGCCAAGCGGGTGAAGGCCAAGGTGCTGCAGGCCTCCACCTCCGAGGTCTATGGCGACCCCTCCGAGCACCCCCAGCCCGAGACCTATTGGGGCAACGTCAACCCCATCGGCCCGCGCGCCTGCTACGACGAGGGCAAGCGCTGCGCCGAGACGCTGTTCTTCGACTACCACCGCCAGCACAAGGTCCGCATCAAGGTCGCGCGCATCTTCAACACCTACGGCCCGCGCATGCACCCCAATGACGGCCGTGTCGTCTCCAATTTCATCGTCCAGGCGCTGAAGAACGAGGATATCACCCTTTATGGCGACGGCGCCCAGACCCGCTCGTTCTGCTATGTCGACGATCTCGTCGACGGCCTGATGCGGTTGATGGCCACCGGCGACGATGTCACCGGCCCGATCAACATCGGCAATCCGGTCGAGTTCACCATCCGCGAACTGGCCGAAACCGTGATCGATCTCACCGGTTCCGCCTCGCAGCTGGTGTTGAAGCCGCTGCCGGCCGACGATCCGCGCCAGCGCCAGCCCGACATCACGCTCGCCACCCGCGACCTTGGCTGGCGCCCGCGCATCCAGCTGCGCGACGGTCTTGCCCGCACCATTGCCTATTTCGAGCGCCTGCTAATGTCGTCGTCGCGTCGGCGCGCAGCGGAATGACGGGGCGAAAATCTGCTTGCAACACAGGTGACGAAACGGAATCATATCCACAAGATTGGGGATGCGCGGGAACGCGAAAGCGTATTTTATCGTTCGCTGATCGAATGGGTTGAGCCACCCCGGACGCGTGCCGGAGTGGCATTTTCCGTTATTGTTTTTGCTTGCTCGAGACGAGGCTTTCGATGTCGTTCATTCCCGGAACCGAGGATCCCGAAACTCTCAATGGCACGGATCTGGCCGACACGATCGACGCACTCGGCGGCGATGATACGATCTATGCCGGCGACGGCGACGACACCATTCTCGGCGGCGGCGGCAACGACCACATCGAAGGACATGCCGGCAATGATTCGATCGATGCCGGCCTTGGCGACGACTTTGTTCTGCTGAACAGCGGCGCCGACACCGCCGACGGCGGCGACGGCACCGATACCCTCGGCATCGACTTTGGCGGCAGCGGCACCGGCATCACCATCGCGCTTGCGGTGACGGCCGGGGTGATCTCCGGCACGGTCGCCGGCGGCGCGGTGTCGAATTTCGAGCAGCACAGCACCTTCGCCGTTAATGGCTCGCAGGGCAACGACCAGATCTCGCTTGGCGATTATGCCACCGGCGGCATGGCGATCGGCATTGCCGCCCAGGGCGGCGACGATACGGTCATCGGCGGCGCGCTTGCCGATCGCATCTTCGGCGGGATCGGCAATGACACCATCACCGGTGGCGATGGCGGCGATGCGATCTGGGGCGAGCAGGGCAACGATTCGATCGACGCCGGTCTTGGCGACGACGCTGTCGTGCTGTCGAGCGGCGCCGATACTGTCGATGGCGGCGTTGGCACCGATACCCTCCAGGTCGACTACAGCGGTGAGGCGACCGGCATCACCATCGCGCTTGCGGTGACGGCCGGGGTGATCTCCGGCACGGTTGCCGGCGGCACGGTGTCGAACTTCGAACAGTACGGCACCTTCGCCCTCAACGGCTCGCAGGGCAACGACACGATCGCGTTCGGCGACTACGCCACCGGCGGCATGGCGGTCGGCATTGCCGCCCTTGGCGGCGACGATACGGTCATCGGCGGCGCGCTTGCCGATCGCATCTTCGGCGGCACGGGCAATGACACCATCACCGGTGGCGATGGCGGCGATGCGATCTGGGGCGAGGCGGGCAACGATTCGATCGATGCCGGTCTCGGCGATGATTACGTCGTGCTGTCGAGCGGCGCCGATACCGTCGATGGCGGCACCGGCACCGACACCCTCGAGGTCGACTATACCGGCGAAGCGACCGGCATCACCATCGCGCTTTCGGTGGCGGCCGGAGCGATCTCCGGCACGGTCGCCGGCGGCGCGGTGTCGAATTTCGAACAATACGGCACCTTCGCCCTCTATGGCTCGCAGGGCGGCGACACGATTTCCTTCGGCAATTACGCCACCCGCTCCATGGCGATCGGCATTTCCGCCGCTGGCGGTAACGATACGGTCACCGGCGGGTCGCTGGACGATCGCATCTTTGGCGGCTTCGGCAATGACCGCATTCTCGGCGGCAGCGGCAATGACGAGATCTACGGTGAGTGGGGCAACGACTCGATCAATGCCGGCGCCGGCGACGACTACGTCGCGTTGAGCAGCGGTACCGACACTGTCAACGGCAGCACCGGCACCGACACCCTCGCCATCGACTATAGCGGCGAGACGACCGGCATCACCATCGCGCTGGCGATTTCCTCCGGCATGATCACCGGCACCGTCGCTGGCGGCACTGTGCTGAGTTTCGAGGCCTATGCCAGCAATTGGGTCCGCGGCAGCCAGGGCAACGATGTCATCGCGCTCGGCGACTATGCCACCACCGCGATTTCGTCCGGCATCCTCGGCGAAGGCGGCAACGACACCATCACCGGCGGCGCCCTCAACGACCGCGTGTTCGGCGGCTTCGGCAACGACACCATCACCGGCGGCAATGGCGCCGACGAGCTTAACGGCGAATGGGGGGACGATTCGATCGATGGCGGCGCCGGCGACGATTATATCGGCCTGATCTCCGGCAGCGATACCGCCGATGGCGGCACCGGCACCGACACCCTTGGCATCGACTATAGTGGCGAGGCGACCGGCATCACCATCGCGCTGGCGGTCGCGGCCGGCGCCATCTCCGGAACGGTCGCCGGCGGAACTGTGTCGAATTTCGAGGCCCTTGCCGGCAACTGGGTCCGCGGCAGCCAGGGCAACGATGTCATCTCGCTCGGCGATTATGCCACCACCTCGATGTCGTCCGGCATTCTCGGCGACGGCGGCAACGACACTATCACCGGCGGCGCCCTCAACGATCGGGTGTCTGGCGGCTTCGGCAACGACACCATCACCGGCGGCAACGGTGCCGACGAGCTTAGTGGCGAATGGGGCGACGATTCGCTCGACGGCGGCGCAGGCGACGATTACATCCTGCTGACCAGTGGCGCCGACACCGCCGATGGCGGCAGCGGCACCGACACCCTCGGCCTCGACTTCGGCGGCGAGACGACCGGCGTCACCATCGCCCTTTCGGTTTCGGCCGGCGTCATCTCCGGCACGGTCGGCGGCGGCGCGATCTCGAATTTCGAGGCCCATGTCAGCAGTTGGGTCCGCGGCAGTCAGGGCAACGATGTTATCTCGCTCGGCGATTATGCCACCAGCCTGATGTCGGCCGGCATCATCGGCGAGGGCGGTGACGACAGCATCGTCGGCGGCGCCCTCGACGACCGGATCGATGGCGGCATTGGCAACGACACCCTCGTCGGCGGCGGCGGCAATGACAATCTCTTCGGCAATTCCGACGATGACATCCTCGTTGTCGGCGCCGGCGCTGATACCGCCAATGGCGGCGATGGCCAGGACACGCTGAGCTATGCCGGCGCCACCACCGGCACCGCCGGCGCCACCGTCGATCTCCTGACCAACCTGCGCACCGGCGCCGCCGCCGACGATACCATCTTCTCGATCGAGCACCTGATCGGCTCCGACGGCATTGACCGCTTCCTCGGCACCGCCGACAGCAACACCATCGCCGGCGGCGCCGGTGACGATCTGATCGTCGGTCGCGGCGGCGCCGACAACCTTGATGGCGGCGACGGCGAGGATACCGTCGACTACTCGACCGGAACCGTCGGCGTCACCGTCGATCTCGCCCTCGGCACCGCCACCGGCGGCGACGCCGATGGTGACGTCATCGCCAATTTCGAGCACGTCAATGGCGGGCGCGGCAACGACCGGCTCATCGGCACCGCCGGCGCCAACTCGCTGAAGGGCGGCGCTGGCGCCGACTATCTCGACGGCGGCGCCGGCATCGATCTGCTGAGCTATTCCGGCTCGACCGCCGGCGGCGTCACCGTCAACCTTGTCACCGACACCGCCTCCGGCGGCGACGCGGCCGGCGATACCATCATCGGCTTCGAGAACGTCATCGGCGGCAACGGCAACGACATCCTCACCGGCGATGCCGGCGCCAACTTCATCAAGGGCGGCGCCGGCGCCGATACCATGGATGGCGGTGCCGGCCTCGACATGCTGAGCTATGCCAATTCCACCGCCGGCGCCGTGACGGTCAACCTCGCCACCCAGACCGCCTCCGGCGGCGAGGCGGCCGGCGACATCATCACCGGCTTCGAAAGTGTCACCGGCGGCCGCGGCGCCGACCGCCTGACCGGCGGCAGCGGCACCAACACCATCATCGGCGGCGCCGGCGCCGACACCATGGACGGTGGCGGCGGCACCGACACGCTGAGCTATAGCGGTTCGCTGGGTGGCGCGGTCACCGTCAACCTCGCCTCGAACACCGCCTCCGGCGGCGATGCCGCCGGTGATGTCATCACCGGCTTCGAGTATGTCGTCGGCGGTCTCGGCAACGACGTCATCACCGGTTCCGCCATCAAGAACGTCCTCAACGGCAGCCTCGGCGACGATCGCATCGCCGGCGGCCTCGGCGCCGACACCCTGATCGGCGGGCAGGGGGCCGACCAGTTCGTGTTCAACGCCAGCAACGAAGGCATCGACCGCGTCAGCGATTTCAGCAGCGCCGAAGGCGATCGTCTGGTCTTCTCCGCCAGCGGCTTCGCCGGCGGCCTGACGGCGGGCAGTCTCGACGCCGACCTGCTGTTGGTCGGCAACGGCAACGTCGCCACCACCATCGACCAGCGCTTCATCTACAACCAGTCCACCGGCGCGCTCTATTTCGACATCGACGGCACCGGCGCATCCGGCGCCGTGCAGGTGGCCACCCTCGGCAATCTCGCGGCGCTGCAGGCAACCGACTTCCTGCTGATCTGATCCGCCGATGGCGATACCGGACCGGACGGCCTGGCATTCCGAATCGGCAGACCAGCCCGTCGGCGACCGATCGCATTTGCGATCGGTCATTGTCGCGGCGCCCGGACTGACGTAATCACGAGTTGGTCAGGTCGGGACCGGCCAGGGCAAGCGTCGGTGGCAGCGCACGTCTGATCGTGCCTTTCACCGGTGGGACACAGGTCTCGGACAGGATCGGGAACCGCTTACGGAGACCATCATGGCTTTGAAGACCATTCTGCTGCATCTCGACCATCAGGACTGCTCGCCACGCACCGACATCGCCGTCTCGCTTGCCAAGGCCCATGGCGCGCGGTTGATCGGCCTGTTCGCCGAGCTGTCCAAGGCCCACACCGTCGGCTCGGTTGCCACCTGGCCGCCGGAAAGCTACAAGGAAGCCGCCGCCACCGCGCGCGCCGCTTTCGACGCCAAGACCGCCGGCCTCGACAAGGTCGAGTGGCGTGATGCCAATCGCGGCGGTGCCGGCGAAATCATCCAGGTCGTCACCGAGGCCGCCCACAACGCCGATCTCGTCATTCTCGGCAAGGACCAGGGCCCCGGCGCCACCCACAGCTCGGTTCCCGCCGGCATGGCCGAGCAGGTGATCCTGCAATCCGGCCGCCCGGCGCTGGTCGTGCCCAATGCCGGCCACTTCACCAGCCTCGGCGCCCGCCCGGTCATCGCCTGGAACAACAAGCGCGAGGCCGCCCGCGCCCTCAAGGATGCCGTGCCGCTGATGGCCGGCGCCACCGAGGCACTCGTCGTCACCTTCGTCGACCGCGCCGACGCCACCGCCGAATCCGCCGAGGAATGCGTCCGCTACCTCGCCGATCACGGCATCAGCGCCCGCATCGAGTGCTTGGTGGTCGAGGGCATCGGCATCATGGACATGCTGCTGAGCCGCGCCGGCGATACCGGCGCCGACCTCCTGGTGATGGGCGCCCACAGCCATTACGGCTTCCCGTTCGCCATTCGCGGCAACGGCACCCGCCATGTCCTGTCGGAAACCTTCATTCCGGTGCTGATGTCGAATTGATACCATCGACCATTGGAAGCGACCGGTGGCATTGCTGAGGCGAGTTTCTCCTGTCCCTGATGCGGATGAGAAATTCGCGTCTTCCCGGAGGACGGGCGCGTCAGCGCCTTCGGCCTCCGGGATGATGACGACGACCGCGCCGCCATCGGCAAGCAATCATCCCCCCGCGCCGGGTTTCCGGCGCGGGTTTTTCTTTGTCGCGTCGCCAAGCGGAGCCTTGGTAGCGGAACCTCGGGTCGAATCGCCGCCGGCGCTCAACAATTGCGTGTTCTGGCGGTTTCCGACCCGCCTTGTCGATTCGGTCGTTGGAAAAAAATTTGCATCTCTTTTTCAGGGCATCCGCCGCACCCCCGGAAATGACCGGGTATCGGCATTTTCGCATTCCCGTTAGATATGCGCGACATGCAAGAGAATCTTAACACGCGACACGCCCGTCGCCGTGATCGCTAACGTGTTGCAATTAAATTATTATTAACCATTTTCTTCACGCTGGTTTCACGCCTCTCGGCTTCCACTCCGCCTCGTCGCGCCGCTCAACGACTAAACCACAGGCTGACAACGGCATCAGGAATAATTCCCATATGCCGATCCCCGTGGCTTGCGCGGCGCACACCGCCGGCCCCGCTCCCGCAAGCGGCGCCGTTCGAACCGAGGGTGAATTCGATGCGCCAAGGTGCCCCAGGCAGTTCACAGATGTCCAACCCGGCCGGGCCGCGCCGGGGATACGAGCTCAACCCGGCGCTCGCCGGTCAACCGGCGGAATCGATCGAACGCCTGATATTTCCCAATCTCGCCGACAAGCCGATTCCGTTCATCGACGGCTCGATCGAGGCCACCCACGCCGCGTTGCATGCCATCTCCGCCGCCATGGTCGGCGGCACCGACGACATGTGCCTGGAAAATCCCGGACCGATCCCCGCCGGCTACACTTATTTCAGCCAGTTCGTCTTCCACGACATGGCGTTCACCCGGCTCGAGAACCGCAATCACGGCTACACCGCCCGCGTCGCCAGCCCCCACATCGCCTCCGACTGCACCGCCGCCCTCGATCTCGACACGCTCTATGGCAGCGGTCCGGTGTTCGAGCCGATGCTCTACAAGGCGCCCGACAGCCGCTTCGGCCACCGCTGCGAATTCGTCACCGGCATGCCCGGCGAGCAGATCCTGCCCGGCGAGATGACCGAGACCGAGCGCGCCAATGCCCGCGACCTGCCGCGTATCGCGCTGGACGGCTGCGGCGCCACCAGCGCCAGAAGCCGCAACCCGCGCTATTCCCAGCCCGTCGTCGCCGATGCCCGCAACGATCATCACCTGATCCTCGCCCAGATGCATGCCACCTTCCTCAAGGTGCACAATCGTATCGTCGGCGTGCTGCGCGCCAATGGCGCCGAGCCGCAGGAAGCCTTCGAGATCACCCGGGCCTTTGTCGGTTCCAGCTATCGCAAGGCGATCTTCCTCGACTACCTGCCGCGCATCCTGCATCCGGCGATCTATCGCGAGCTGTTCGGCCGCCGCTTCGACGCCTACCTGCCGCGCCGCGGTCAGCCCGGCGTCGCCCTCGGCATCCCGCTCGAATTCACCTTCGGCACCGGTCGCCTCGGCCACGCCATGTCGCGCAGCGTCTACCGGGTCAACCGCTTCCGCCCCGAGGCGCCGCTGCCGGAAATCATCAACCTGTCGAGCGAGGCCCCCGACGCCAAGCTGCCGGTTTCGGCCGACTGGTACATCGACTGGACCAACTTCTTCGAGTTCTCCACCCTCGCCTCGAAGGTGCAGAGCGCCCGTCGCATCAGCCCTTTCATGTCGTCGGCGATGGCCCAGGACACCACGACGATCCTCGCCGACACCGACCGCTCCATCGGCTTCATGGACATGTGGCGCTGCTACGAGCGCCGCCTGCCTTCGGGCCAGACCCTCGCCCGGCGGATCAACCGCGAGATCGGCGACCTGTTCGGCACCGAACTGACGCCGAAGGGCGGCATCCCGATCCTGGAAAAGGCGGCCATGCTGCCAAGCGACGCCTTCGCCGCGGTCTACCCGGCCGATGCCGAGCGCCTTCGCGCCGCGCTCGTCGCTGCGCCGGAATTCCTCGTCCACACGCCGCTGTTCTACTACCTCGCCCAGGAGGCCGCCGTGCTTGGCGAGGAGGGCGGCCGCCTCGGCCCGGTCGGATCGTTCATCCTCGCCGTCGCCGCCCGGCAGGCGCTGGCCGAAACCGACGAACCCGGCGTCGAAACCACGCCGCACGACCTGCGGCACAGCGCCGGCATCGGCACCGTGCCCGGCATCATCGAGATCGCCGAGGCGGGCGTCATGACCGACGAGCACCTCTACGACCTCGTCTCCACCTTTGCCGGCCAGATGAGGCGGGCCGGCCGCCACCACCGCTTCGGACCGGTGTGATCACGCCTCACCTCCATCCGGGACTGACGCCGTCCTCGGCGTCCGCCCAATCCGATCCGCGACCCTGACGTCCGTGCACGCCGGCCGCCAAGGTCACGCACAACCGACGAACGACGCCGTGCGCGCCTTCGCATTACCTACAGAGAGGAACATCAGATGGCTAAGCTCATTATCACCAATCCGGACGGTCTCGGCCAGTTCATCATCGACATCCTGCGCAATCCGGAAGCCATGGCCGAGTTCAAGGCCGACCCGAAGGGCAAGCTGAAGCCCCTCGTCACCCCGGCCGGCGGCAAGACCTGGGATCAGATCAACCTGCATCTCCACTTCGACACTGAGTTCGACCTCAACCTGACGATCCCGTCTTTCACCGACGTCGGCGAGACGTTGAACACCATCTCTCCCGAGGGCCCGGCCTCCGGCGAGCCCTATGCCTATCCGGAATATTGCACCCCGGGCCGTCCGGGCTACGTTCAGCCGGAAGCCGGCCGCTCGGCCCAGCAGAAGAAGGAAAGCCGCCTGCGCGCCTACCGCCACCGCATCGGCGACTACATCATGACCCGCTGCCGCTGAACGCGGCCCCGCGTCGGCCGGGCCATCGCGCCCGGCCGGACCGCGATGAAGCAAGGCCTGTCCATGCAATACCATCGGTCATTTTGAATGGCCGATGGTATTTCCGACGCGCATTTCTCATGCCTCCGATGGAGATCGGAAGTTCGGGTATCCTCGCAGGCCGGGCGCGTCAGCGCCTTCGGCTCTCGCAAAGGAACCGAAATCCGTCCGCGCCCGATCGGCACGAACGGATTGCGCCCGCGTGGCGGACACCGCCGACGGTCGTCTTGCTGCCCGGGCTCAGGGCTGTTGCGGATCGTCGTCCTCGGGCGGAGGCCAGCGGCCGTCAAATGGCGATACTTTTTCGAAACCTCGCGGAAAGCGCCAGGTCGAGCCCGTCCGACAGCAGCTTGCGGTCTTCGGCCCGCCGCAGCGGGAACACATCCTTGAACCATTCGGCCAACGCCTCGTCGGTCGGCTCGGTTTCGCCGCACCAGCGGCCGCGAACCTCGTCGAGGAACGTCTGCGCCGCCCGCCCGGCCGCGTCGAGATCGCCGTTCAGCGCCAGCGCCGCCGCTGTCCAGCCCTGGATATCAGGGAAGATGTCCGGCGCCTGCCGGATTGCCTCGATCGAGGCGGCGAAGTCCCCGGCAAAGAAGGCGATGCTGGCGAGATAACCGAAAAAGAACGCCTCGCGCTGGTGCTGCAACTCGAACGCCCGCTTCGCCAGTCGCATCGCGTCGTCATGATCGCCCATGAACGACGACGCCAGCGCATAGGCGATCAAAGTGCCCGGATTGCTCGGATTGAGATCATGCGCCAGACTGAAATGGAACGCCGCGCAATCCCACCGCCGCAGCATCAGGTGGCTCCAGCCGAGTGTCACCTGGTTGCGATGATCCTGATGGTCGAGTCGTACCGCCTGCGCCGCCAGATCCAGCGCCCGCCCGCGCTCCTGGGTGGCGTCCTTCCAGCCCGGCAGCACGATCCAGCGCGAATTATACACCCCGGCGAGGCTGGCATAGGCCCGGGCGAAATCCGGCGCGATCTCGATCGCCCGCTCGAAACAGCGGATCGCCGCGTCCTCGGTTTCCGGCCGCCACATGGTCAGCAGCCGCTGTCCCTCCAGCCAGTGGTCATAGGCCGTCGCCTCCACCAGCGCCCGGCCGGCGATGTGGTGCAGCCGGGCATAGCTCACTTCGTCGCACAGCCGCGACGCCAGTTGCGACGACACGTCGTTGAACACCCGCCGCCAGTTGGTCGGCTCGACGATGAATTCCCGCTCGAAGATCACGTCGCCGGTCGGGCAGCTCATGCAGATGGCACTGAATGTCGTCGCCCGCTCGCCCGCCTCGGTGGCGCCCACCAGCAGAACGAACTCGACACCTTCCTTGGCCTGCCGCCGCGCCCAGGTCGCCGCGTGCGCCGGCGTCGGCGCATAGGCCGGCGGCGTCTGGAACACCGTCCAGTCGCGGAACCGGCTGAGCGTCGCCGCCAGTTCGGTGGCGAAAGCCGCCAGGATATGGTCGTTGTTGGATTTGCGCGTCGGCCACACCCGCTCGCCGATGGCGATCGTCGGCAATCCTGCCCGCGACCGCTCGCTCGGCGCCGGCGCGACCACCGCCGGCAGGGCGGTCGCCTGCGGCCGGGGCCGCAATTGCTCGGCAAAGCCAATCAGCTCGTCGGTCGGCTCGACCTCGTATTCCTGCCTGAGCTGCCGCCGGTAGGACTCGAAATAGGCCAGCGCCGACATCGCCCCGGCGCTTTCGTTGAGCGTCAGCATCTGCACCCGCACCGCCCGCTCGCAATAGGGGTCGAGCTGCAGGATGGCCCTCGCCACGGTGATCTTGTGATCGGCGCCCAGTTGCGGGGCCTCCAGCAACGCCACCAGCCGCGCCACCGTGCTCTCCGACCAGGCGCTGCGCCGGATCCACAGCCAGTTGTCGAACAGCGGATCGCATTCGACCAGATCGGCGGCAAGCGAGAACTCCGACCGGGGCAACAGCGCGGTCAACGCCGTGCCGCTGCCGCGCTCGATCGCCTGATCGAGCTGGCGCAGGTCGGTGTCGAACGCCCCCGGCAGCAGCGCGATCGAATTCTTCTCGATCGTCAGCAGCGGCCCGCACGCATCCTCGACGGCGCGCAGATCCTTCAGCGATTGCCGCAGCGACGCCCGCGCCCGCTCGTCGTCGCTGTCGCTCCACAACAGCGTCGCCAGCTTGGCCCGGGTCTCCCGGCCAGTGTCATTGAGCAACAGATAGGAGAGAATACAGCAAGCCTTGCGGGATTTCGGGGTGACATCCCGCCCGGTCGGATCGAAGACCCGAAAATGACCGATGAGTTTTACCAGGCAGCGCACCGGGACTCTCCATGCTCGCTCCCTATTCCTTAAGGTAGAACGCAGGCGATGTCACTCGTTCGCTCGTCAATTCAAGTCCTCACCCGTCAATTCTCATGGGCATTTGTCAATCGGCAGCTATAGGATGGGCTTGGCGAGAACAACCCTTGATGATATCGGCATCCGGTATCAGACGCAAAACATGTAATAGTTGGCTCGAAAACAGTGAAAAAGCCCACAACTGACGTTTTCGTCACCAAGACATCGGCCGCGGTGGGTAATGATATCGCCGCCCGGCTGCTGAGCTTGTCCGACCGTTACGGTCTGTCTGTCGAGATAATCGCCGTCGCCGGAGCGTACATTGCGATCGCCGGCGATCATGTTTCTATGGCGGGCCGGAGCGAAGTCCTAACCGCCATCGGCAAAGGCTTCGATCGCGCCGGCGCCGTTCTCGGCTGCCTTGGCGAAGTCGCCGAATTCCGCTCCTCGCTCTATCGCCCCGACCGCGATGCGCCGCGTCTCGTGCCGCCGCCCGTCGCCGCCGCCGCCCGCCTCGATCCGGCGCGGCTTGCCGGCGCCGCCGTCGACTGGCCGGCCGATCTCGGTCTCGAACTGGCAAATCCGGACGAAACCCGCCGCATCTGGGCGCCGGCGCCGGCGTGCCTTGCCCGCATGGACTGGCATTTCGATCTCGATCCCGCCCATCTGCCAGACAGCAACGGCGCCGCCGCCGGCGCCAGTCGGACCGACGCCATCCGCCGCGCCCTGCTTGAGACCATCGAGCGCGACGCCACCGCCATCTGGTGGCGCGCCGCCGCTCTGCGCCCGGCGCTGGCGCGCACCGACCACACCGCCCGGCTCGAGGCCGGTCTTGCCGCCCATTCCGGCGAAACCGGCCGCATGGCCTGGCTGCTCGATCTCACCACCGATATCGGCGTGCCCGTGGTCGCCTGCGTCTCGGTCGAAACCGATGGCTCGCTGCCGGCGCTGGGGGTTGCCGCCCGTACCGATCGCCGCCTCGCCGCCGAGGCGGCATTCCTGGAAATGCTGGTCTCGGAACTCAATCTCGCCGCCCTGTTCCAGCGGCTCGACGCGGACGAAACGCCCTCCGGCTACGATCAGGCGCTGTCGGACTGGTACGCCGCCATCAATCTCGACACCGCGCCGCATCTGGCGCCGGCCGACGCGGTCGCCGCGCCGGTCGGGGTCGCCGCCGACGCGAGCGGCTTCGCGCCGTTCGTCGACGCCCTTGCCACGGTCGGCGTCACCCCCTGGGTCGTCGATCTCGAACGCGACGACATCGGCGTGCCGGTGGTCAAGGTGCTATGCCCGGGTCTGGCGCATTATCGCGGCTGGATCGGCGCTGATCGCCTGGCGCGCGTGCCGCGCGATCTCGGCTGGCCGACGGCGCTCGCCGCCCGGACCCGGCATTTCCCCTTCGATCTGTTGATTTGACACCGGGCGGTATCAATACCGACAGGTATGAATACGCGCGTGGTCGGCGCCGCGGTCAGTTCGACGGCGCGGCGACCACATAGGGCTTTGGCGTCGGGCTGCGATCACCATGCGCGAACAGCGCGATCGACAGGATCACCGCAAATGCCGCCGCAATGGCAAATCGCTCGAAGAGGGCGCGCACGCGCGTCTTGGCCATGGTCGTTTCCTCGGGATCTTATTGTTTGTTTAATTCTGACTACAATAGTTTGGTTTTATTCGGCGCGCCAGTCCCCCACTCTAATCCATTCGCATAAGCCCATCGCCGCAATTGCCGGCAAGCTTCGTGACCAAGCCGGCGCCAGTCGCCGTCGTGGCGCCCAAAATAACGGCAGTCATCCACCGACCGCGCCGCCAATGATGCCGGCATCAAGACAAGCGGTATTGAAAAACATCGTGAAATCGCAAGTACAACAATTGTATGCAAAAGCGACCGCTGGCATGCGTCTTGCCAAGACCTGATCATTGTCATCCCCTCGGGCAGGACCGCGCCAATGCCAGTGAAGCCGCCGCAGAGCCTCGATCTCGCCAGTCTTGCCGCCGCCTATGCCGAAGGGCTCGATCCGCGCGACCTTGTCGCCGCGATCGATGCCCGGATCAAAGCCCATGCCGACCCGGCCCTGTTCATTTCCCGCCCCGCGCCGGCCGCGCTCGCCGCCCGCGTCGAGGCCCTGGCGGCGTTGCCGCCGACGGAGCGCGCCCGCCTGCCGCTCTATGGCATTCCCTTTGTCGCCAAGGACAATATCGACGTCGCCGGCCTCGCCACCACCGCCGCCTGCCCGGATTTCGCCTACGTTCCCGCCGCCAGCGCCACCGTCGTTGCCCGGCTTGAGGCTGCCGGCGCCATTCTCGTCGGCAAGGCCAATCTCGATCAGTTCGCCACCGGCCTCGTCGGCGTCCGCTCGCCCTATGGCGTGCCGCGCAACAGCTTCCGCGCCGACATCATCCCCGGCGGTTCCTCCTCCGGCTCCGCCACCTCGGTCGCCGCCGGCCTCGCCAGCTTCTCGCTCGGCACCGACACCGCCGGTTCCGGCCGCGTGCCGGCCGGCCTCAACAACCTCGTCGGCCTGAAACCGACGCCGGGGCTGGTCTCCACCGCCGGCGTCCTGCCCGCCTGCCGCAGCCTCGATTGCGTCTCGATCTTCGCCCTCACCACCGACGACGCATTCGCCGTGCTCGGGGTCGCCGCCGGCTTCGATGCCGCCGATCCGTTCTCCCGCGCCATGCCGCTCGCCCGCCTTGGCGCCGCCCCGGCCGCGCTTCGCCTCGGCGTCCCGGCCGCCGGCGATCGACGCTTCTTCGGCGATGCCGCCGGCGAGGCCGCCTATGCCGCCACGCTCGACTGCCTCGCCGGCCTTGGCCATACGCTGGTCGAGATCGATTTCGAGCCGTTCTTCGCGGTGGCGCGGCTGCTTTACGAAGGCCCCTGGGTCGCCGAGCGCTATGCCGCCATCGAGGCCTTTATGCGCACGAGCGCCGCCTCGCTCCACCCGGTCACCCGCGCCATCACCGAAGGCGCGCTGTCGCGCACCGCCGTCGAGACGTTTCAGGCGACCTATCGCCTCGCCGAGCTGCGGCGCGTCAGCGAGGCCGCCTGGGGCAAGGTCGACGCGCTTGTCGTGCCCACCGTGCCGCGCGCCTGGACCGTCGCCGAGGTCGAGGCCGACCCGATCGCCACCAACTCCGCCCTTGGCACCTACACCAATTTCGTCAACCTGCTCGGCCTTTGCGCCCTCGCCGTCCCGACCTCGACCCGCGCCGACGGCCTGCCGGCCGGCATCACGCTGATCGCGCCCGGCGGCCGCGACGGCTATGTCGCCAGCATCGGCCGCGCCGTCGAGGCCGCCTGCGGCCAGCCCCTCGGCGCCACCGGACTGCCGCGCCCGCCGCTGGCGTCGCTGCCGGCAACCGTGCCGCCCGGCGAGATCGGCGTGGTCGTGGTCGGCGGCCATCTCTCCGGCATGGTGCTCAACCGCGAACTGACCGACCTCGGTGCCACCCTGGTCGCCAAGGTCCGCACCGCGCCGGTCTATCGCTTCTATGCCCTTGCCGGTGGGCCGCCGTTCCGGCCCGGCATGGTCCGCGTCGCCGAAGGCGGCGTCGCCATCGAGGCCGAACTCTGGTCGCTGTCGCCCGCCGGCTTCGGCCGCTTTGTCGCCGGCATCCCGTCGCCCCTCGGCATCGGCACCGTCCTTCTTGACGACCAGACCATGCACAAGGGTTTCCTGTGCGAACCGGCCGGCATCGACGGCGCCACCGACATCAGCGCCTTTGGCGGCTGGCGCGCCTATATCGCCTCCCGCGCCTGACCAATCAAGCCAGAGCCGGGCGCGGCGGCGCACTTGGCCTCTCGTATTACAGTCCGTCGTGCATCTGGCTGTAGGAGCGTCCGGACGAGGTGAGGTGCGCCCGCATCTCGCGGGCGGCGGCCTCGCGGTCGCCGCGCAGCAGCGCCTGCACCACCCGGTCGTGCTCGCGGTGGCTCTCGGTCAACCGGCCGAGCGAACTGAACTGCGCCCGCCGGAACGCCACCACCCGCCGGCGCACCCCGAGCACGGTCTCCGCCAGGAAGCCGTTGTGGCTGGCGGTGTAGATGAAGGCGTGAAACCGGTCGTTCGCCTCGGTATAGCCGGCGAGATCGCCAAGCCGCACCAGTTCGGCCGCCTGCTGGTGCATCGCGCCCAGTTCCGCCCGCTCCGCCGCCGTCATCGCCACCGCCGCCGACGCCGCGCACAACGCCTCCAGCTCGGCCATCACCTGGAACATCTCGTCGACCCGCTCGGCGCTGAGCGCCGTCACCACCGCGCCCCGGTGCGGTCGGTATTCGATCAGCCCGGCCGCCGCCAGCTCGCGCAGCGCCTCCCGAACCGGCGTACGCGACACCCCGAAGCGCTCGGCCAGCGACGTCTCATCCAGCGCCGTGCCCGGCGTCAGCCGGCCGCGGGCGATTTCCTCGGCAAGTTCGGTGCGCAACCGTTCGGCATGGGTGATGCCGCCGGGCCGCGCCGGTCCGGAGCGACCGGTGGCATCGCGGCGCGGCGAACGGGCGGGATCTCGTGTCCTCGGCATGGCCTCTTCCGCGGGATCGGGCGAGGCGACGAATCGTCGCCATCGGCTTCGCGATCAGTTTCGGCACGAAATGAGCAAGAACAAGGCCAGCCCCGGCGGCCGCTTCCGACCGCTCCCCGAAATCTGGGAGGGAAATCCCATGTCCGATGCCATTCCGGTCATCGATCTGACTGATCTCGAAACCGGCAATCCCCAGGCGCTTGCACGCATTGCCCATGATATAGGCAGCGCCGCCCGGGATATTGGCTTCTTTTATGTGCGCAACCACGGCGTCGCCGCCGACCTGATCGACGCTGCCTTCGCCGCCTCCGCCAAATTCTTCGCCCTGCCGACGGCCGAAAAGGCCGCCATCGCCATCGACAAGGTCGGCGCCAATCGCGGTTATGCCGGCCTCCTGACCGAGGCGCTCGACCCCACCCGCCCCGCCGACCTGAAGGAGGCCTTCAATATCGGCTTCGACGATCCGGCCACCGGTCTCGGCGCCGATGGTCGCGGCCGCAACGCCTGGCCGCGCCTCGACGGCTTCCAGCCGGTGATGCAGGCCTATTTCGATGCCGTCCTGGCGCTCGGCCGTCGGCTGCACCGGGCGATCGCCGTCGATCTCGGCCTCGAGCCGGATTTCTTCGCCGACAAGCTCGACCATCCGCTCGCCACCCTGCGGCTGCTGCACTACCCGCCCCATCCGGCCGATGCGCTGGCGGGTCAGATCGGCGCCGGCGCCCATACCGACTACGGCAACATCACCCTGCTCGCCACCGATGCGGTCGGCGGCCTCGAGGTTTGCCGTCGCGACGGCGTCTGGGTCGCCGCCCCGGTCATTCCCGGCACCTTCGTCGTCAATATCGGCGACAGCCTGATGCGCTGGTCGAACGACGTCTATGTGTCCAACCCCCACCGCGTCGTCAATCGCGGCAACCGCGAGCGCTGGTCGATCGCGTTCTTCCTCGACGCCAACCCCGATGCGATCATCTCCGCCCTGCCGGGCTGCGTCGCCCCCGGCGCGTTGGCGAAATATCCGCCCGTCACCATGGCCGCCTATCTGCGCCAGCGCCTCAACGCTACCTATGGCGCCGCCGTCGGCATCGACACCGTCCCGTGATCCCGGTGCCGGCACTGCCTAAGATGCATACAACGCGCAAAAAATAGGCGCGGATGCCTTGAATGTATCGCGGTTTTCGCCGGCGGCGGTCCTTGGCGTCGGCGATCCCTTCAACCGGATTCAGCGCCGCTCTCGCGGCGTTTATCACCTAATCGGCAGAAAAATAGATAGAAATTGTTCATGCCTAAAATTTCTTGGCCGCTCTCGCGGTGCTTGGCACGGCCATTGCGAATCAGTTCGGCAGTGCGCGTCTGATTGCATACAACAATCGGCGCCGTCCTGTTCGAAGGGGTCATTCCATGTCGAAAATCCTGTTCTCCCGCCGTACCCTGCTCAAGTCGGCCGCCGCCGGCATCCTTGCCGCGCCGGCCTTCGGCGGCATTGATCGCGCCGCCGCCGCCGGGCTCACCATCGGCATCATCTATGTCGGCCCGCGCGACGACTTCGGCTGGAACCAGGCCCACGCGGTCGCGGCTTCGGCGCTGAAGGCCGTTCCCGGCGTCACCGTCGTCGAGGAAGAAAACGTCCCCGAGACCGTCGCCGTGCAGAAGACGATGGAATCGATGATCAAGCTCGACGGCGCCAAGCTGATCTTCGCCACCTCGTTCGGCTATTTCGACCCCCACATGCTGGAAATGGCCAAGAAGTACCCGGATGTCGAGTTCCGCCACGCCATCGGCCTGTGGCAGAAGGACAAGCACCCGACCAATGCCGGCTCCTACTACGCCTATCTGCATCAGGCCCATTACATCGACGGCATCGCCGCCGGTCTTTCCACCAAGACCAACAAGCTCGGCTTCATCGCCGCCAAGCCGATCTCCTCGGTGCTGACCAATATCAACGCCTTCGCCCTCGGCGTCCGCAAGGTCAACCCCAACGCCACCATCCAGCTGATCTTCACCGGCGACTGGGCCCTGCCGGTTCGCGAGGCCGAGGCCGCCAACGCGCTCGCCGATGCCGGCTGCGACGTCCTGACCTGCCATGTCGACAGCCCGAAGGTGGTGATCGAGACCGCCGAGAAGCGCGGCATCAAGTGCTGCGGCCACAATGCCAGCCAGGCCAAGCTGGCGCCGAAGGGCTTCATCACCGGCGCCGAATACAAGTGGGAAACCATCTACAAGGCCTTCGCCGCCCTTCTCGCCAAGGGCGACAAGCTGCCGAACTTCGAGCGCGGCGGCTACGACAAGGACTATGTCCAGAACACCGCCTTCGGCGCCGGTGCCACCGACGCCGCCAAGGCTGCCGCCACCGCCGCGATCGCCGATCTCAAGGCCAACAAGCCCTACGTCATCGGCCCGATCAAGGACAACAAGGGCAATGTCGTCGTTCCGGCCGGCAAGATCGTCGACAACTACGACCCCTTCCTCGAGACCACCAACTATCTGGTCGAGGGCATCGTCGGTTCGATCACCTGAGCCATTGCCGTCGTGAAACGGTCGGCTCGTCCGGCCGTTTCCGCCGTCCGCATCCCCTGCCGCCGTCCGCCCG
This sequence comes from Hyphomicrobiaceae bacterium, assembly GCA_016793065.1. Classification (GTDB taxonomy): domain Bacteria; phylum Pseudomonadota; class Alphaproteobacteria; order Rhizobiales; family Ancalomicrobiaceae; genus JAEULV01. The sequence goes on along the minus strand of JAEULV010000006.1, from coordinate 57,620 downwards.
ATCGCCGGCGGTTCGAGATCGCCGCCCCGCCCGCCGCCTTGCCGCGCCGGCGGGGTGGCCCGTCGCTCGCCCGCAATGTCGCTCGCCCGTCCCGACGAAGGAGCCTGACCTGGTGCCCGACCCGACCACCGATGCTTCCGTGCCGGCCGTTGCCGCGCAACCGGCGCCGCATCCCCGCGCCATCGACTGGGTTGGCCGCGCCCTTGCCGCGTCCGAGGCCATCGTCATCCCGGTCGGCGCCGTCGTCGTTTCGGCCGCGCTGTTCTCGCTGTTTCTCCTCGCGCTCGGCAAATCGCCGCAGACCTTCTTCGAGTTGCTCTGGCGCGGCGGCTTCGGCACCGCATTCTCCTGGCAGAACACCCTGGTGCGCACCGCGCCGCTGATCTTCACCGCCCTTTGCGTCGCCATTCCCGCCCGCCTCGGCCTCGTCATCATCGGCGGCGAGGGCGCGCTGGTCATCGGCGGCTTTGCCGCCGCCGTCGTCGCGCTGCCGTTCATCGGCCAGGGCGGCGCCTTCTTCGTCATGCCGCTGATGTTCATCGCCGCCACCCTCGCCGGCGCCCTGTGGATCGGCTTCGTCGGCGCGCTGCGCCATCATCGCGGCGTCAACGAAACCATCGCCTCGCTGCTGATGTTCTACATCGCCGTGGCGATCCTGAACTTCTTCGTCGAGGGCGCCCTGCGCTCGCCCGCCGACCCCAACAAGCCCTCGACCACGCCGATCGGCGCCGACCTGATGGTCGGCCAGATCCCCGGCCTCGAGGTCCACTGGGGTCTTGCCTTCGGCGTCGTCATGGCGATCGGCGCCCATATCCTGATGAGCCGCACCACCTTCGGCTTCGCCGCCCGCGTCACCGGCGGCAATGTCCGCGCCGCCCGCGCCCAGGGCCTGCCGGTCGGCCGCCTGATGCTCGCCGCCTGCGCCCTCGCCGGCGCCTGCGCCGGCATCGCCGGTTATTTCGAGGTCGCCGCCATCCTCGGCAAGGCCAATGCATCGCTGGTCGCCGGCTACGGCTTCACCGGCATCCTCGTGTCGTTTCTCGCCCGCCACAATCCGCTGGCCATCCCGCCGGTGGCGATCCTGTTCGGCGGGCTCGCCGCCGCCGGCGGCCTGATCCAGCGCCGCATGGGCCTGCCCGACGCCACGGTCCAGGTGCTGCAGGGGCTGATCTTCCTGATCATCCTGTTGTCCGAAACCGTCTATGGCCGCATTCCGCTGTTCTCGAGGGAGGCGCGCGCATGACCGACGATCCGATCCTGACCGTCCTTGTCGCCATGTTCGCCGGCGCCATCCGGGTGTCGACGCCGTTCCTGTTCGTCTCGCTCGGCGAATGCCTGACCGAGAAGTCCGGTCGCATCAATCTCGGGCTCGAGGGCACGCTGGTCTTCGGCGCCATGAGCGCCTATGCCGTCTCCTACCTGACCGGCAGCCCCTGGACCGGGGTTCTCGCCGCCGGCCTCTGCGGCGCCGGCTTCGGCGCCCTCCACGGCTATATCTGCAAGCTGCCCAAGGTCAACGACATCGCCATCGGCATCGCCATGATGCTGTTCGGCACCGGCCTGGCGTTCTTCTTCGGCAAGGGCTTCATCCAGCCGACCGCCCCCCGGCTCGAGGCCATCGATTTCGGCTTCCTCGTCTCCAATCCGCAATTGAAGGTGGCGTTGCAGATCAACCCGCTGTTCTTCATCGGCATCGCCGCCGCGGTGGTGCTGTGGTGGGCGTTCCGCAACACCCGTTTCGGCCTCGTGGTGCGCATGACCGGCGACAGCTCCGCCACCGCCCGCGCCATGGGCACCTCGGTCGATGGCGTGCGCTTCCTCGCTACCACCATCGGCGGCTTCTCCGCCGGCATCGGCGGCGCCTTCCTGTCGCTCTACTATCCCGGCTCGTGGAACGAGGGTCTGTCCTCCGGCCAGGGGCTGATGGCGGTGGCGCTGGTGATCTTCTCGCGCTGGAATCCCATCGCCTGCGTCGGCGCCGCCCTGCTGTTCGGCGCCGCCGGCGCCCTCGGCCCGGCGCTGCAGTCGATCGGCGTCAGCCAGGGCTACCACTTCTTCAATGCCGCCCCCCACATCCTCACCCTCGCCATCATGATCGCCTCGACCTCGCCCAAGCGCTCGCTCAAGGGCGCCCCGGGCGAATTGTCGATCACCAGATAGGCCGGCGACGGCCGCCCACCCAAGGATTGCCCGGATGAACGGTCTTGGAGGTCTCAACAAGTCGCCGAACGGCGTGGTCATCGGCCTCGTCCAGCTGGCCTTGCCGGTGGTGGAAACGCCCGCCGACCTCGCCCGCCAGACCGCCCGCATCGTCGAGATGGTCGGCAAGGCCCGGCGCAATCTCGCCACCATGGATCTTGTCGTCTTCCCGGAATATTCTCTGCACGGCCTGTCCATGTCGATCGAGCCGGCCATCATGTGCCGCCTCGACGGCCCCGAGGTCGCTGCCTTCCGCCAGGCCTGCATCGACAACCGCATCTGGGGCTGCTTCTCGATCATGGAGGCCAATCCCGGCGGCAATCCCTACAATTCCGGCCTGATCATCGACGACCAGGGCGAGGTGAAGCTTTATTACCGCAAGCTCCACCCCTGGGTGCCGGTCGAGCCGTGGGAGCCCGGCGACATCGGCATTCCGGTCATCGACGGCCCCAACGGCTGCAAGCTGGCGCTGATCATCTGCCATGACGGCATGTTCCCGGAAATGGCGCGCGAATGCGCCTACAAGGGCGCCGAGATCATGCTGCGCACCGCCGGCTACACCGCGCCGATCCGCCAGTCGTGGCGCTTCACCAATCAGGCCAACAGCTTCCAGAACCTGATGGTCACCGCCAATGTCTGCATGTGCGGTTCCGACGGCACGTTCGATTCCATGGGCGAGGGCATGATCGTCGACTTCGACGGTACCGTCATCGCCCATGGCACCACCGGCCGCGCAGACGAGATCATCACCGCCGAGGTCCGCCCCGACCTGGTGCGCGAGGCCCGCCGCCACTGGGGCGTCGAAAACAACATCTACCAGCTCGGCCATCGCGGCTATGTCGCCGTCAAGGGCGGCGCCGGCGACTGTCCCTACAGCTTCATGACCGACCTCGTCGCCGGCCGCTACCGCCTGCCCTGGGAGGACGAGGTGATCCACACCGACGGGACGAGCTGCGGCTTTGCCCCGCCCACCCGCGCCTATGGCGAGAAAGCCTGAGGAGATCCCATGACCGCCACGCCGCGCACCCTCGCCTCCACCCCCTATCCCTGGCCGTTCGACGCCGATCTGCGACCCGACAACACCGCCCTGATCGTCATCGACATGCAGACCGACTTCTGCGGCGTCGGCGGCTATGTTGATACCATGGGGTATGATCTGTCGCTCACCCGCGCCCCCATCGGCCCGATCTCGACGGTGATGGCGGCCTTCCGGGCGCGCGGCTATCACGTCATTCACACCCGCGAGGGCCACCGCCCCGACCTCGCCGACCTTCCCGACAACAAGCGCTGGCGCTCGCGGCGCATCGGCGCCGGCATCGGCGACGCCGGTCCCTGCGGCCGCATCCTGGTGCGCGGCGAGCCGGGCTGGGAAATCATCCCCGAACTGGCGCCGCTGCCCGGCGAGGTGATCATCGACAAGCCCGGCAAGGGCTCGTTCTGCGCCACCGATCTGGAACTGATCCTGCGCCTTCGCGGCATCCGCAACATCGTGCTCACCGGCATCACCACCGATGTCTGCGTCCACACCACCATGCGCGAGGCCAATGATCGCGGCTTCGAATGCCTGCTGCTGGAGGACTGCTGCGGCGCCACCAAGTACGAAAACCACCTCGCCGCCATCGACATGATCAAGATGCAGGGCGGCGTCTTCGGCGCCGTCGCCACCTCGGCCGCGCTGCTGGAGGCGATCGCATGAGCGCGCCAACCCACCGGGGCGCGGCCTTCGGCGTCGAAACCATCGGCATGACCAAGATCTTCGGCGCGCTCAACGCCCTCGACGACGTCTCGATCAAGGTCCGTCCCGGCACCCTGCACGCCCTTCTCGGCGAGAACGGCGCCGGCAAGTCGACCCTGGTCAAGTGCATGATGGGCTTCTACCAGCCGACGCGCGGCGAGCTGCTGGTCGACGGCCAGGAAGCGGTGATCCGCAACCCGCGCGACGCCATGCGGCTGAAGCTCGGCATGGTCTACCAGCACTTCACCCTGGTGCCGTCGCTGACCGCGGCCGAAAACCTCATCGTCTCCCGCCCCGATTGCCCCTCGGTGATCGACTGGAAGCGCGAGATCGCCGCGCTCGACGCCTTCATGGCGACCATGCCGTTCAAGGTGCCGCTGACCACCCCGGTTTCCGGCCTCTCCGCCGGCGAAAAGCAGAAACTCGAAATCCTCAAGCAGCTCTATCTCGACCGCCGCTTCATCATTCTCGACGAACCGACCTCGGTGCTGACCCCCGACGAGGCCGACGAGATGCTCGGGCTGTTGAAGGCGATGACCGCCCGCGACGAGCTGACCATCCTGATGATCACCCACAAGTTCCGCGAAGTCACCGCCTATGCCGACGAGGTCAGCGTCCTGCGGCGCGGCCGCTATGTCGGCGGTGGCCTCGTCGGCGATCTCTCCACCGCCGACATGGCCCGGATGATGATCGGCGATACCGAGATCCGCGAACGCGCCACCCGGCGCGAGCAGCCGAGCCAGCCGGTGGCGCTGGAACTGGTGGCGCTGCACGCCGCCGACGACGAAGGCCTGCCGGCGGTGACCTCGGTCGATCTGAAGGTCCGCGCCGGCGAGATCCTCGGCATCGCCGGCGTCTCCGGCAACGGCCAGTCCGAACTGATCGAGGTGATCTCCGGCCAGCGCCCGCTCGACGACGGCCGCATCCTCGTGCACGGCAAACCATACGAGCCGGTACGAACCGAGATGGATCGGCTGAAGGTGTTCTCGCTGCAGGAGGAGCCGCTGCGCAATTCCGCCGTGCCGCGCATGTCGGTCGCCGAGAACATGGCGCTGCGCACCTTCGACAAGCCGCCCATCGCCTCGCTGCGCTGGTGGCTGTCGCCGGCGCCGATGCGGGCCCGCGCCCGCGAGCTGATCGACCGTTACCGCGTCAAGACGCCCTCGACCGAGACGCCGATCGAGAACCTCTCCGGCGGCAACGTCCAGCGCGCCGTGCTGGCGCGCGAGCTCTCCGGCGATGTCGACGTGCTGGTGGTCGCCAATCCCTGTTTCGGCCTCGACTTCGCGTCCGTCGCCGAGATCCGCACCCAGATCATGGAACAGCGCAATCGCGGCGCCGCCGTGCTCCTGGTGTCGGAGGACCTCGACGAGATCCTCGAACTCGCCGATCGCGTCGCCGTCATGTCCGGCGGGCGGATCACCCTCAATGCCCCGATCGCCGCGACCGATCGGGCCGCGATCGGCCACGCCATGGCCGGAGGTCACTGATGCTCACCGTCGCCGCCCAGCCCTTCGCCTTTGCCCTGCCGCCCGGCCGCGCCGCCCTGGTCGTCATCGACATGCAGCGCGATTTCGTCGAGCCCGGCGGCTTCGGCGAGACCCTGGGCAACGACGTCTCCCGCCTGACCGCGATCGTGCCGACCGTCGCCCGCCTGATCGCGCTGTTCCGCGCGAGCGGCTGGCCGGTGATTCACACCCGCGAATCCCACGACGCCGCGCTCGCCGATTGCCCGCCCGCCAAGCGCGATCGCGGCGCCCCGTCGCTGCGCATCGGCGATGCCGGCCCGATGGGCCGCATCCTGGTGCGCGGCGAGCCCGGCAACGCCATTATCGCCGAACTGGCGCCGGCGCCCGGCGAAATCGTCATCGACAAGCCCGGCAAGGGCGCGTTCTACGCCACCGCCCTCGGCGACATCCTGCGGCTGAAGGGCATCACCCATCTGGTCCTCGCTGGCGTCACCACCGAGGTCTGCGTCCAGACCACCATGCGCGAGGCCAATGACCGCGGTTACGATTGCCTGCTGATCGAGGACGCCACCGAAAGCTACTTCCCCGAATTCAAGGCGGCAACGCTGGCGATGATCCGCGCCCAGGGCGGCATCGTCGGCTGGACCGCGCCGCTCGCCGCGCTCGAGGCCGCCGTCGCTGAAAGCTGACCCGGCCGCCCCACCCAACAGGATCGCGAAAGCCCATGGACATCGACATTCCCGAGGTGCTGGCCGAGATGCAGGCGGTGTTCGCCGCCTATGAGACCGCCTTCGTCACCAACGACACCGCCGCCCTCGATCGCCTCTTCTGGGATTCAATTAAAACCGTCCGGTACGGTGTGTGCGAGATGCAGCACGGCTTCGCCGAGGTCGCCGCCTTCCGCGCCGCCTATCCGCCGGTCGACCTGCCGCGCGATCTCGCCCGCACCGTCATCACCACCTTCGGCCGCGACGCGGCGACGGCCTCCACCCTGTTCTACCGCGCCTCCGCCCCCGGCAAGGTCGGCCGCCAGATGCAGACCTGGATGCGCATGGCCGATGGCTGGAAGGTCGTCGCCGCCCATGTCAGCCTGATCGACGAATAGGTCGCGACAGCCGTTTCGTAACCGAAACAACCCCGAGGATACCGCCGATGACCGCGCCGACCGCCCGCTGGCAGGGCCGCAACGAAACCAAGGACGCCCTGCGCAACGCCGTCTGGGCCGAGCTTGAGGCAACCGGCGCCGGCGTCGACAGCCCGTGGAGCCGCATCCCCGACTATCACGGCAACGAGGCCGCCGCCGCGCGCCTCGCCGCGCTGCCGTCCTTCGCCGCCGCCGCCGTCGTCAAGTCCAATCCCGACCCGGCGCAGATCCCGCTGCGGCGGATGGCGCTCGAGGCCGGCAAGCTTCTCTATGCCCCGGTTCCCGAACTGGTGAAGCCGTTCCCCTTCGTCGAACTCGACCCCGAGGATCTCGCCCGTCGCGGCATTGCCTTTGCCGATGCCGCCCGCTCGGAAGTGTTCGTCGAGGTCGGCAAGCCGGTCGAGTTCCACCAGATGCGGCCGATGGACTTCATCGTCGTCGGCTGCGTCGCCGTCACCGCCGCCGGCGGTCGCACCGGCAAGGGCGGCGGCTTCGCCGATCTCGAACTCGGCATCTTCCGCGAACTCGGCCTGGTGCCGGCCCACGCGCCGATCGCCACGACGGTGCACGACATCCAGGTCGTCGACGATGCCCGCATCGTCATGCTCGGCCACGACCAGCCGCTCGACTTCATCGCTACCCCCACCCGGCTGATCGAGACGTCGACGCTCTATCCCGATCCGACCGGCGTCGCCTGGGATTTCGTCCAGCCGGACCAGTATGCCGGCATCCCGTTTCTGCGGCAGTTGCGCGACCGGATCGAGGTCCGCGCCGATGGCAAGGGCTGAGCCCGCGCCCGCGCGCTCGCCCGCCGTCGCGGGCTTTGTCCGGCTTCGTCGAAAACTCGAGGAAAAGACGCCTTGCGGCGGCAAAATCCCCTCCTTATATGACTTCGCGAGCGGTGCTTCGTCTTGAGCGCGACGCACCCGCGATTGCCCGTTCGGCGGTTCGCCCGCGACCGGGTTGTCGCGTCAACCCGACTGTCAGACGAAATGCATGGGAACCGGCGGCGCGCTGCGCCGAGGGATGCCGAAACGGGTCCGGCCGGTTTGCCGAAAAGGAGAGTGGACCATGGGTAAGGTGATCGGTATCGACCTCGGCACGACCAATTCGTGCGTCGCCATCATGGATGGCAAGAATGCCAAGGTGATCGAGAATTCCGAGGGCGCGCGCACCACGCCGTCGATCATCGCCTTCACCGACGACGGCGAGCGCCTCGTCGGCCAGCCGGCCAAGCGCCAGGGCGTCACCAATCCCGAGCGCACCTTCTTCGCGGTCAAGCGCCTCATCGGCCGCCGCTACGAAGATCCGATGGTCGAGAAGGACAAGAAGCTCGTCCCCTACAAGATCGCCAAGGGTGCCAATGGCGATGCCTGGGTCGAGGCCGACGGCAAGACCTATTCGCCCTCGCAGATCTCGGCGATGACCCTGACCAAGATGAAGGAGACCGCCGAGGCCTATCTCGGCCAGCCGGTCACCCAGGCCGTCATCACCGTTCCGGCCTATTTCAACGACGCCCAGCGCCAGGCCACCAAGGACGCCGGCAAGATCGCCGGCCTTGAGGTGATGCGCATCATCAACGAGCCGACCGCTGCCGCGCTCGCCTATGGCCTCGACAAGAAGCACGCCGGTACCATCGCGGTCTACGACCTCGGCGGCGGCACCTTCGACGTCTCGATCCTCGAGATCGGCGACGGCGTCTTCGAGGTGAAATCCACCAATGGTGACACCTTCCTCGGCGGCGAGGACTTCGACATGCGCCTCGTCGAATATCTCGCCGACGAGTTCAAGAAGGAGCAGGGCATCGACCTGAAGAAGGACAAGCTCGCCCTGCAGCGCCTGAAGGAAGCCGCCGAAAAGGCCAAGATCGAGCTATCCTCGGCCACCCAGACCGAGATCAACCTGCCCTTCATCACCGCCGACGCGTCCGGCCCCAAGCACCTGACGCTGAAGCTCACCCGCGCCAAGTTCGAGGCCCTGGTCGACGATCTCGTCCAGAAGACCATCGAGCCGTGCCGCGCCGCGCTGAAGGATGCCGGCCTCACCGCCGGTCAGATCGACGAAGTGGTGCTGGTCGGCGGCATGACCCGCATGCCGAAGATCCAGGAGATCGTGAAGAACTTCTTCGGCCGCGAGCCGCACAAGGGCGTCAACCCGGATGAAGTCGTCGCCATCGGCGCGGCGATCCAGGGCGGCGTGCTGCAGGGCGACGTCAAGGACGTGCTGCTCCTCGACGTCACGCCGCTGTCGCTCGGCATCGAGACCCTCGGGGGCGTCTTCACCCGCCTGATCGACCGCAACACCACCATCCCGACCAAGAAGAGCCAGGTGTTCTCCACCGCCGAGGATGGTCAGACCGCCGTCACCATCAACGTGTTCCAGGGCGAGCGCGAGATGGCCCAGGACAACAAGTCGCTCGGCCGCTTCGACCTGACCGGCATTCCGCCGGCGCCGCGCGGCATGCCGCAGATCGAGGTCACCTTCGACATCGACGCCAACGGCATCGTCCAGGTTTCGGCCAAGGACAAGGGCACCGGCAAGGAACAGCAGATCCGCATCCAGGCCTCGGGCGGCCTCTCGGACGCTGACATCGACAAGATGGTCCGCGACGCCGAGGCCAACGCCGCCGCCGATAAGATCCGCCGCGAACTGGCCGAGGCCCGCAACCACGGCGAATCCATGGCCCACCAGGCCGAGAAGTCGGTCAAGGACTATGGCGACAAGGTTTCGGCCGCCGACAAGTCGGTGATCGAGCAGGCGATCAAGGACCTGCGCGATACTCTCGCCGGCGAGGATCCGGAAGCGATCAAGGAAAAGACCAACGCCCTCGCCCAGGCGTCGATGAAGCTCGGCGAGGCCATGTACAAGGACATGCAGGGCGCGGACGCCGCCGGCGGCGCCAAGGATGACGCCATGGACGCCGACTTCGAGGAAGTGAAGGACGACAAGAAGTCGTCCTGATCAAGGCCTCGGGCTGAAAAGCCGACCGTGCCCTCCGCTAGCCGGAGGGCACGGTTTTTGCGGTCCGGCTTGTGGACAGGGTGCCGTTGATCGCCCTTCCCGCGACCGGCCAGACGCCATCTCGGCGCCCGCCCATCCGGAGAACAACCGTGGCCAAGCGTGACTATTACGAAGTTCTCGGCGTCGGCAAGACCGCCGACGAGAAGGAGCTGAAGAGCGCTTTCCGCAAGCTCGCCATGCAATTGCATCCGGACAAGAACCCCGGCGACAAGGCGGCCGAGGCCAAGTTCAAGGACGTCAACGAAGCCTATGAAGTGCTGAAGGACCCGCAGAAGCGCGCGGCCTACGATCGCTTCGGCCATGCCGCCTTCGAAAACGGCGGGCAGGGCGGCGGCGCCGGCTTCAACGGCGACTTCGCCCAGTCCATGTCGGACATGTTCGACACCATCTTCGACGAGTTCCTCGGCGGCCGCCGCCAGGGCGGACCCGGCGGCGGTCGCGGCACCGGCCGCGAACGCGGCGCCGACCTGCGCTACAATCTCGAGATCTCGCTGGAAGAGGCCTATGCCGGCAAGCAGGTCGAGGTTCGCGTTCCCACCTCGATCACCTGCGACGTCTGCTCCGGCAACGGCGCCAAGCCCGGCACCCAGCCGCAGACCTGCCGCACCTGCGGCGGCGCCGGCCGCGTGCGCGCCATGCAGGGCTTCTTCACCATCGAGCGCACCTGCCACAGCTGCGGCGGTCGCGGCCAGACCATCGCCGACCCCTGCACGGCCTGCGGCGGCACCGGCCGCAAGACCAAGGACAAGACCCTCACTGTCTCGGTTCCCTCCGGCATCGAGGACGGCACCCGCATCCGCCTCGCCGGCGAGGGCGAGGCCGGCCTGCGCGGCGGTCCCTCCGGCGATCTCTACATCTTCGTCAGCCTGAAGCCGCACCCGTTCTTCCAGCGCGAGGGCGCCGACATCTTCTGCCGCGTGCCGATTTCCATGACCACCGCCGCCCTCGGCGGCTCGGTCGAGGTTCCGAGCGTGTCCGGCGCCAAGATCAAGGTTCCGATCCCCGAGGGCACCCAGACCAACAAGGAATTCCGCCTCAAGGGCAAGGGCATGCCGGTGCTGCGCTCGACCCAGTCCGGCGACATGTATGTCCGCGTCTTCGTCGAGACCCCGAGCAATCTCAACCGCCGCCAGCGCGAACTGCTGGAGGAGTTCGAGCGGGCGACATCCAGCGACAATCACCCCGAATCGCACGGCTTCTTTGCCAAGGTGAAGAGCTTCTTCGACGATCTCGGCGGCTGACGCGCCGGTCGCACCCCCCGGTCGAAAACGCCGCGCCGCCCTTGACGCGCGGTGGCATTTGTCAAAAATGCGTCATGGAACGGCGATTTTACGCTAGTCGCGCCGCAAGGCCGGCTCGCCGATCGCGGTTCGACGCGGTTGCCCCGCTTCGGACGAAAAGGCCTTGCATCTTGTGCGAGGCAGGCGCGTTATCGTGCCCGTCCCTTGCGGGATCGTCGGCCGCGCCGTCGCCTGCCGACGACAACCAAAGGACGCCCGATGCCGCATCGCCCGGCCAAGAAGCCGCAAAATCCCGTCGCCGCCCGCCTTGGCCGGCAGATCCGCTCGCTGCCGGGCCGGATGCGCGAATTGCCCGGCAGGGCCGACGAGTTGAAGGCCGAATGGCAGGCCGATTTCGAGGAATTCTCCGCCGACATCAAGGCCAAGGTCGCCGACGACATCCGCTTCCTCAAGACCTGGGTCGACAAGCCGATGCAGATGGGCGCCGTCACGCCGTCGAGCCCGGCATTGGCGGCGCGCATGGCCGCCTTCGTCGATCCCGCCCGCCCCGGCATGGTGGTCGAGCTCGGACCGGGAACCGGCGTCGTGACCAAGGCGCTGCTTGATCGCGGCGTTCCACCCGAACGCCTCGCCTCGATTGAGTATTCCGCCGATTTCTGCACCTTGCTGCGCCATCGCTTTCCCGGCATCCATGTCGTCCACGGCGATGCTTACGCCATCCGCCGCACGCTCGGCCGCCTCGGCGAGGCGCCGCTCGCTGCGGTCGTGTCCGGCCTGCCGCTGCTGACCCGACCACCGGCCCAGCGTATCCACCTGCTTGAGGAAGCCCTGGCGATGATGCCGCCCGGTGCCCCCTTCGTGCAGTTTTCCTATTCGCTGGTGCCGCCGGTACCGCCCGGCGCCGGCGACTACAGCATCGAGCGTTCGAACTGGGTGGTGATGAACCTGCCGCCGGCGCGCGTCTGGGTCTATCGCCGCGGCCGCTGACGCCGGCCAACCGCCGGCTGGACGGCGATTTCCGCCAAGGGCAGATTCTATCGGTCATCGCGAGAAACTAGGATCGCCCCGAGTTTGCGCCCCGCGCGGGTGATTCGACCGGGAAGGATCCGACCATGCTCGACGCGCTGGAGCGTTTTGCCTCTCACCTCGTTCTCGCCCATGGCTGGCGCCGGCGCGGCCTCGCCTTTCTGTTCGGCGCGCTGTCGGCGCTGGCCCAGGCGCCGTTCCATCTGGCGCCGATCCTGTTCGTCACGTTGCCGGCCCTGCTGTTCCTGATCGAGGGCGCCGTCGAAACCGCCCGATCGGGACGCGTTCGCCGGCTGATGCCGGCATTCTGGACCGGCTGGTGGTTCGGCTTCGGCTACTTCCTCGCCGGCTTGTGGTGGATCGGCTCGGCCTTCCTCGTCGATGCCGAACGCTTCGCCTGGCTGATGCCGGCGGCGGTTCTGGCCATGCCGGTCGGACTGGCGTTGTTCTACGGCCTCGCCATGGTCATCGCCCGCCTGCTCTGGCGCGACGGCTGGCGCCGGATCATCGCCCTTGCCGTCGGGCTTGCCGCCGCCGAATGGCTGCGCGGCCATGTGCTGACCGGCTTTCCGTGGAATCAGATCGGCTATGCGCTCGCCGCCGAGCCGGTCGGCATGCAGACGGCGGCGCTGGTCGGCGGCTACGGCCTGAGTTTCCTCTCCGTGCTGCTGTTTGCCGCCCCCGCCGCCGTGATCGCCGCCGAGGGCGTCGCCCTGCGCGCCGGCCGTCGCTATGCGGCCTTTGCCGTCCTGCTGGCCGTCGCCATCGCCGGCTTCGGCATCTGGCGCCTGCAGGCGAACCCGACGGCCTTCGTCCCCGACGTCAAGCTGCGCATCGTCCAGCCCGCCCAGGACGAGATGCTGAAATGGCAGTCGGAGGCGACGTCCAAGGTCATCCCGCGCCTGCTGAAACTGTCGGACCGCCCGACCTCGCCGGAACGCTCCGGGCTGGCCGATGTCACCCATCTGATCTGGCCGGAATCGCCGTTTCCCTACCTCCTCGCCCGCGAACCCGGCGCCCTAGCCGAAATCGCCGCCGCGCTGCCCGCCAATGTCACCCTCATCACCGGCGCCAACCGGCTCGAGCCGCCGTCGGCCGGCGAGAAGGCGCCGCACTACTACAACACCCTCTATGTCATCGGCGACGACGGTCATATCGAGGCAGCCTACGACAAGGCCCACCTCGTGCCGTTCGGCGAGTACATCCCGTTCTTCGATCTGCTGAAGTCGTGGGGCATCGACAATGTCGGCGGCCTCGCCGGCGGCTTCGAGCCGGGACCGGGCCTGCGCACCTTGCCGGTGCGCGGCGCGCCGGGCTTTGCCCCGCTGATCTGCTATGAAATCATCTTTCCCGGCGCGGTGATCGGCGAGAACGAGCGCCCGGGCTGGATCGTCAACGTCACCAATGACGGATGGTTTGGCAACACCCCTGGACCACGCCAACACTTCCATCAGGTGCAAATACGTGCAGTCGAGGAAGGTATTCCCGTTGTTCGCGCGGCCAACACTGGCATTTCTGCTATAGTTGATCCAGTCGGACGAGTTGTGGCCCGATTGGATATTGACATCATCGGTATTCTTGACGGTGCCCTTCCGGCGGCGATCGCCAGCCCGCTCTACGCCCGCCTTGGAGATTGGTTACTTTTAAGCCTTCTCCTTAGCGGATTTTTGTTAAATGTCGCCATTCGCGGTAACTATATTGAACGAGGCTGATTGACTTAAGGCTGCATCAATCACAATATCGATTCGTCGTGATACATGGCGCTTGGCCATGAAGCCATCGTCGCGCCTAAACGATAATGATGAGTCATTCGCATGCGGTTCGGTGCGTTTCCGTTACGGCGTAGATTGGCCGGGCCTCAACCAACAAAACACAAGATCATTCGTTCACGACAGGCGAACGGGGAAAACATGATCAGCAAAAAGTCACCTAACCCGATCGACGTTCATGTCGGCAGTCGCGTCCGTCTTCGTCGAATGATGCTCGGCATGAGTCAGGAAAAGCTCGGCGAACATCTCGGCATCACGTTTCAGCAAATTCAGAAATACGAAAAGGGCACCAATCGCATTGGCGCCAGCCGTCTGCAGGCGATTGCTCGCGTGATGAATGTCCCGGTGTCGTTCTTCTTTGAGGACGCTCCGGTTCTTGCTCCGCTGATTCCGGCCGAACCCGGCATGCCGACCGCCGGCTTCCAGGAATCCCAGTCGACTTCCTACGTCGTCGACTTCCTGTCGTCGAGCGAGGGGCTGCAGCTCAACAAGGCGTTCGTACGCATCAAGGAACCGAAGGTCCGCCGCAAGGTTGTCGATCTGGTTCGCGCCCTCGCCGGCGAAGAAGACTGAGCCTGCCGATATCGTTGAATTCGAGGCCCGGCTGCCCGGTAACTCCGGCGGACGGGCTTTGTTCGTTCATGCGCATATCTGGTGAAGTCCGTTGAAATGCAGCGCGATCAATTGTCGCGACATCGACGATGGCGGGATTTAATTTTTCATGCTTGGTCAAGCAGCGCTCTCGCATTCTATATAAATTCGCTTAGACGAAATCGAAGAACCATCCATGCATTATTGGCGGAGCCGGAGCCATGATCGCCGGCGAGGCCGGCGTCATGGCAAATTCCTCCATTCGCAAACCTCGCTTCATCTTGTGGGTTGACTAGACTTTATTCCGCCCGTATATGGCCCATGGTTCGAAAGGTGGAATTGCGGGCGGCTGTCGCCGCCAGTCTGTCTTTTGCCAACCCTGGTCCGCTTCCGGCGAGTGACAGTCGGGCATATGGCGCAACCAGCTGTTTTTCCGATGTTGTCCGTCGGGCATTCGATTGCCTCCCAGCGGATCTTGCTCAAGAGGATCATCTCGTGGCGCGCACGTCTTATCTTTTCACCAGTGAATCCGTCTCCGAAGGCCATCCGGACAAAGTCTGCGACCGTATCTCCGACGAAGTTGTCGATACCTTCTTCCGCGAAGGCGCCAAGGCTGGCTGGGATCTGTCCAACATCCGCGTCGCCTGCGAGACGCTCGCCACCACCAATCGCGTCGTCCTCGCCGGCGAGACCCGCGGCCCGGCTTCCGTGACCCCGGAATTGCTGATCGAGAACACCCGCGCCGCCATCAAGGATATCGGTTACGCGCAGGACGGCTTCCACTGGAAGAATGCCCATATCGAGTGCCACCTCCACGCCCAGTCCGCCGACATCGCCATGGGCGTTGACAGCAAGGCCGAGGCCAACAAGGACGAAGGCGCCGGCGACCAGGGCATCATGTTCGGCTACGCCACCAACGAGACGCCGGAACTGATGCCGGCGACGTTGCAGTATTCGCACAACATCCTGAAGACCCTCGCCGACGTCCGCCATTCCGGCAAGGAAGCCGGCCTGGAGCCCGACGCCAAGAGTCAGGTCACCCTGCGCTATGTCGACGGCAAGCCGGTCGAGGTCACCCAGATCGTCGTGTCGACGCAGCACAAGGAAGGCCTGACGCCCGACGACGTGATGCAGATCGTCCGCCCCTACGTCCTCGGCGTCTTCCCGGCCGGCCTCGTCACCCCGGCGACCGTCTGGCACGTCAACCCGACCGGCAACTTCGTCATCGGCGGCCCCGACGGCGATTGCGGCCTGACCGGCCGCAAGATCATCGTCGACACCTACGGAGGCGCCTCGCCCCATGGCGGCGGCGCCTTCTCCGGCAAGGACCCGACCAAGGTCGACCGTTCGGCTGCCTATGCCTGCCGCTACCTCGCCAAGAACGTCGTTGCCGCCGGCCTCGCCGAGAAGTGCACCATCCAGATCTCCTACGCCATCGGCGTTTCCGAGCCGCTGTCGTTCTATGTCGACACCCACGGCACCGGCAATGTCGACCCGGCGGCGCTGGAAAAGATCCTGCCGGAGCTGATGCGTCTCACCCCGCGCGGCATCCGCACCCATCTCGACCTCGCCAAGCCGATCTACGCCCGCACCGCCGCCTACGGCCACTTCGGCCGCACGCCCGATGCCGAGGGCGGCTTCTCCTGGGAGAAGACCGACCTCGCCGACGCCCTGCGTCGTCACTTCGGCGCCTGATCGGCCGCAGCTCGGGCGCGTCGGCGCCCTCGGCCCCTGGTGTGAGAGGTTTCGCGGTCCGGACGGTCTCGTCCGGGCCGCGCCTGTTTGACGCCCCTTTGCCGCCCCGGCGCCAGTGCCGCCGCCGCGAGGTTGACCCCGATGATCGCCGACCCTGCCGCTGATCCCGCCACGCCGGTCCTGCCGCCGACCGGCGACACCGCCGATCGCCCGGGCGCCTTCTACGGCCGCCGCAAGGGCCGTCCGCTGCGCCTTGGCCAGGGCCGCGTCATCGACGAAAACCTGCCGGCCCTTGCCGTCGACCTGACAAAGCCGGCGCCGGTTGCGATCGCCGACCTGTTCGGCCGATCGGTCAGCCGCGTCTACATGGAGAGCGGCTTCGGCGGTGGCGAGCATCTGCTGTCGATGCTGGAGACCGATGCGGATCTCGGCGTCATCGGCGCCGAACCCTTCGTCAACGGCATGGCCAAGCTGCTGATGCGGGTGGAGGAGGCCGGCTTCGGCGATCGCCTGCGCCTGCACGCCGCCGATTCGGTGCCGCTGCTCGACTGGCTGCCCGATGCCTGCCTCGACCGGTTCTACCTGCTCTATCCCGATCCCTGGCCGAAGACCCGCCACTGGAAACGCCGTTTCGTCCAGCTCGACACGCTCGACCGCATCGCCCGGGTGCTGAAGCCCGGTGCCGAATTCCGTTATGCCAGCGATTGGGCGAATTATGTCGACTGGACGCTCGAGCACGTCCTCGCCCACCCGGCGTTTCGCTGGACCGCGACCACTTCGGCCGACTGGCACCGGCCGTGGGACGGCTGGCACTCGACCCGCTACGAGCAGAAGGCGCTGCGCGAGGGCCGCACCCCCGCCTATTTCCGCTTCGAGCGGCTCTGACGCCAGCCCGGCGCGCGTTCGGGCGCTCGCGGCGGCCGTTGGGCCGCCCCCGCTGCCTCAGGCGTCCAGATTGGCGATCAGTGCGTTTTCCTGAATGAAGTCGCGGCGCGGTTCCACTTCGTCGCCCATCAGCTTGGTGAAGATGTCGTCGGCATCGGCCGATTCGCGCACCTTCACCTGCAGCAACGAGCGGGCGTTCGGGTCGAGCGTCGTTTCCCACAGCTGGCCCGGGTTCATCTCGCCGAGACCTTTGTAGCGCTGCAGGTAGATGCCCTTGCGGCCCTGGGCATAGACAACCTCGAGCAACGCCCGCGGCCCGCGAATGACAGTCTCGGCCTCGCGCCGCTTCATCACCGGCGGTTCGCTGTAGATCTCCGCCAGATGCGCCGACAGGCTGTCGAGCTTGCGCGCGTCGGCCGAATTGATCAGCGCAAGGTCGATCCAGGCGGTCTCGGTGACGCCGCGCACCACGCGCTGGAACTTCAGGCCGCCGTCCGGCTTCAGTTCGCCGGTCCAGCCGCGCTCGAACTCGTCGGCGATCATGTCGAGCCGCCGGGCCACCTCGGCCGCGACCGCCGCCGCCTTGTCCGGGTCCGATACCGCCACCGGCGACAGCGCCCCGGCGATCGCCGCCTGCTCCACCACGTCGCGATTGTAGCGATGGTGCAGGCCTTCGAGCACATGCTGGCAGGTCCGCGCCTGGTCGACCACATGCCGCAGATCGAGCCCGATCCGGCTCTCGCCCGACATGGTACGCAGCGCGCATTCGTCCAGCCCGGTATTGATCAGGAAGTCCTCAAGCGCCTTCTGGTCCTTCAGATACTGCTCGGACTTGCCCCGCGTCACCTTGTAGAGCGGCGGCTGGGCGATGTAGAGGTGGCCGCGCTCGATCAGCGCCGGCATCTGCCGGAAGAAGAACGTCAGCAGCAGCGTGCGGATATGGGCGCCGTCGACGTCGGCGTCGGTCATGATGATGATCTTGTGGTAGCGCAGCTTGTCGGCGTCGAACTCGTCCTGGCCGATGCCGGTGCCGAGCGCCGTGATCAGCGTGCCGATCTCCTGGCTGCCGAGCATCTTGTCGAAGCGGGCGCGCTCGACGTTCAGGATCTTGCCGCGCAGCGGCAGCACGGCCTGGTTCTCGCGGTTTCGGCCCTGCTTGGCCGAGCCGCCGGCCGAGTCGCCCTCCACCAGGAACAGTTCGGTGCGTGTCGGGTCCTTCTCCTGGCATTCCGCCAGCTTGCCCGGCAGCGAGGCAACATCGTTGCCCGACTTCTTGCGCGTCAATTCGCGCGCCCGTCGCGCCGCCTCGCGCGCCGCCGCCGCCTCGACCACCTTGCCGACCAGCGCCCGCGCCTCGGTCGGATGTTCCTCCAGCCACTGGCCGAGCGTCTCGTTCAGCACGCTTTCCACCACCGGCCGCACTTCCGACGAAACCAGTTTGTCCTTGGTCTGCGACGAGAATTTCGGGTCCGGCACCTTCACCGACAGGACGCAGGTCAGCCCCTCGCGGCAGTCCTCGCCGGTCAGCGAGATCTTTTCCTTCTTGGTCATGCCGGAACTGTCGGCATAGCTGATCAGCTGCCGGGTCAGCGCGCCGCGAAAGCCGGCCAGATGCGTGCCGCCGTCGCGCTGCGGGATGTTGTTGGTGAAGCACAGCGTCTGTTCGTGATAGCTGTCGTTCCACCACAGCGCCACTTCGACGCCGATCGCGTCCTTCTCGTGCTTCAGGTAGATCGGCTTCGGGATCAGCGGGTGTTTCGACTTGTCGAGATAGCGCACGAACGCCTCGAGCCCGCCGTCATAGCGCATGATCTCCGAGCGGACCTCGACCCCGCGCCGGTCCTCCAGCAGGATCTCGACGCCGGAATTGAGGAATGCCAGCTCGCGCAGCCGGTGTTCGAGCGTGTCATAGTCGAACTCGACCTTGGTGAAGGTCTCGGTCGACGGCAGGAACGACACCTCGGTGCCGCGCATGTCGATGTCTTCGTTGACCACCACCAGCGGCGACACCGGGTCGCCGTGGCGGAAGCGCATGTAGTGCTCCTTGCCCTCGCGCCAGATGCGCAGGTCGAGCCACGACGACAGCGCGTTGACCACCGAGACGCCGACCCCGTGCAGGCCGCCCGACACCTTGTAGGAGTTCTGGTCGAACTTGCCGCCCGCATGCAGCTGCGTCATGATCACTTCCGCCGCCGAAACCCCCTCCGACGGGTGGATCGAGGTCGGAATGCCGCGACCGTTGTCGCGCACCGTGCACGAACCGTCGGCATTCAGCCGCACGGTGACGCGGTTGGCCCAGCCGGCGAGCGCCTCGTCGATCGCATTGTCGACGACCTCGTAGACCATGTGGTGCAGGCCGGAACCGTCATCGGTGTCGCCGATATACATGCCGGGGCGCTTGCGCACGGCATCGAGGCCCTTCAGGACCTTGATCGAGTCGGCGCCATATTCAGCCGCGCCGTTACCATTGCCGTGAGTCGGTTCATCGGACATGCGAATCGCAACTCGTCTGTTGGAGAAATCGAACACCTTCATAGCCGGGCTGAACGGTGCATTCAACCGCCATGTAAGCACCTGTATTTAAAGGGAAAAATAAGCCCGGAATCGCGCCGTTCGACGCCTGCGCCAAAACGCTCGCGAACCGCCCGGTTTCCGCCCGTCGGGCAGGCGCAAGCCGGGCCCGGTGGTGTGGTCAATTCATGCTTCGGTCGGCGAAAATCGCGGCGTCGTTCACGCCGCCGGTCGCCGCGCCAGCGCCAGCCCGAGGCCGAGCGCGATCATCGCGCCGCCGGAGCCCTGCCGCAGGCGCGAGATCAGGGCCGGGCGCCGCGCGGCGCCGGCGCGGATGCGGCTGGCGGCGATTGCCACCACCACATCGGCCAGCGTGTTGAACACCACCGACACGAAGCCGAGAACGACGAAGGCCAACGCGATGCCGCCCGCGCCCGGATCGAGGAATTGCGGAATGAACGCCAGGAAGAACGCCGCCGTCTTCGGGTTCAGCGCTTCCACCAGCACGCCCTCGCGAAACGCCCGGCGCGGCCCGATCGCCGTGCCATCGGCCCCGCCGGCGAGGGCATTCGCCCCCTCGCGGCGGGCGGACTGGATGGTGCGGATGCCGAGCCAGACCAGATAGGCCGCCCCGATCAGCTTCAGGAGCGTGAACAGCTCAGCGCTGGCCAGCACCACTGCCGAAACCCCCAGGCTCCCGGCGACGACATGCACCATGCCGCCGAGCCCGGTGCCGAAGCTGGAGGCGATCCCCTCGGCGCGCCCGCCGGCAAGCGTGCGCGCGGCGACATAGAACAGGCCGGGACCGGGCGTGATCGCCAGCACCAAGGCCGCCGCCAGATAGAGGGCAAGCTGGGGAAAGTCGGGCATTGGCGGTCCTCTGTGACGTGGGCGACCTGACAGGTTCGAAGCGCCGGCATCATCCTGCCGGCGGACCGGATCATTGCACGGGCCGGTCGCTCACGCTTCGGCTCCGCCGGCGGGGCAGGCCTGCGCCGGCCTCACAGAATGAACCGCGACAGGTCGGCATTCTTGGCCAGATCGCCGATCTGCACCTTCACATAGGCCCGGTCGACGGCGATTGTCTCTCCGGCGCGGTCGGTGGCGGTGAACGAGATTTCGTCGAGAATCCGCTCCATCACCGTCTGCAGGCGCCGCGCGCCGATATTCTCCACCGTCGAGTTGATCTCCACCGCCAGCGTCGCGATCTCGTCGATCGCGTCGTCGGCGAAGGCAAGCGTCACCCCCTCGGTGCCGAGCAGCGCCACATATTGCTTGATCAGGCTCGCCTCGGTCTCGGTCAGGATCCGCTTGAAGTCGTCGCGGCCGAGCGGCTTCAGCTCCACCCGGATCGGCAGCCGCCCCTGCAGCTCCGGCAGCAGATCGGCCGGGCTCGACACATGGAAGGCGCCGGAGGCGATGAACAGCACGTGGTCGGTCTTCACCGGCCCGTACTTGGTGGAAACCGTCGTGCCCTCGATCAGCGGCAAGAGGTCGCGCTGCACCCCCTCGCGCGACACGTCCGCCCCGGCGCGGCCTTCGCCGCGGGCGCAGATCTTGTCGATCTCGTCGAGGAAGACGATGCCGTTCTCCTCCACCGCCTTGATCGCCTCCTGGATCACCGCGTCCTGGTCGAGCAGCTTGTCGCTCTCGTCGGCGATCAGGATCGAGTAGCTGTCGCGCACGCTGACCTTGCGGGTCTTCTTGCCGCCGCCGAATGCCTTGCCGAACATGTCCGACAGGTTCATCACGCCGATGCCGCCCTGCATGCCGGGAATGTCGAAGCTCGGCACCGATCCGCCGCCGCCGGCTACCTCGATCTCGATTTCCTTGTCGTCGAGCTGGCTCGCCCGCAGCTTGGCGCGGAAGCTCTCGCGCGTCGCCGGCGACGCGGTCTTGCCGACCAGCGCGTCGAGCACCCGCTCCTCCGCCGCCAGCTGCGCCCGCGCCTGCACCGCCTCGCGCTTCTTGTCGCGCACCAGCGCGATGCCGACCTCGACCAGATCGCGCACGATGCTGTCGACGTCGCGGCCGACATAGCCGACCTCGGTGAACTTGGTTGCCTCGACCTTGAGGAACGGCGCCCCGGCGAGCTTGGCCAGCCGTCGCGAGATCTCGGTCTTGCCGACGCCGGTCGGGCCGATCATCAGGATGTTCTTCGGCAGAACCTCCTCCTTCATCTGCCCGGTCAGCTGCTGGCGCCGCCAGCGATTGCGCAGCGCGATGGCAACGGCGCGCTTGGCGTCCTTCTGGCCGACAATGTAGCGGTCAAGCTCGGACACGATCTCGCGGGGAGAAAAGCTGGTCATCGACGGTCAGTTCCTGTTGCGCCCGGGCTGTTGCCGCGCCGCCCGGGCCGAGCCGGGACGGGGCTCCGGATCGCCTCGCGCCCGGCATCCGACAGATAGGGCAAATTCCATCCGGACTGAACCCGGCTTTATGACCATCGCGGCTTTTGCCGCGACCGTCGCCAGCCGTTCAGACACGATAGATGGGGTTGCCGCGCCGGTTTCCAACAGGCAGCGGCAATCGCCTTTGGTCGCGCCGGAACCGCGTGCCCGTCCTCCGGGGCCGGCGCCCGTGACGCGGCGGCGGTGGACGCCGTGCGACGTCTCGTTCATGCCCGGAGAAACGCAACCTTCCGAAGTTGAAGCCGAATTTATCCTTGCGAATGAATGGATGTCTCGGTCCTGTCCTGACAGAAACCCAGATACCAGATCCTTTAATCTCTCGTACGGATCAGTGATGGCAAGGTAAACGAGAATTAATTCGAGCCAGGCCTGACAATTTTTAATTGTTAACTACAGTTGTTAGGTCTTTTTTTGAGCCTGTTGGGCATGATGTTCGCAAGGGCAGGGGAACAACAGAAACATCCCCGTCGCGACAGAGACAACAAGGACAGGAGTCGATCATGATCAAGCGTTTCCTCAACGACGAATCCGGTGCCACCGCCATCGAGTACGGCCTGATCGCCGCGCTGATTTCCGTCGCCATCATTACCGCCGCGACGACCATGGGCACCAAGCTCGCCGGCACCTTCTCGAAGGTTTCCAACCAGCTGAAGTGATCGGATCGCCGCCACGCCCGGCCCGGGTTCCGGGCTGGCGACGGGATGCGAAACGGAAATGCAAAAGCGGCGGGCCTGGCCCGCCCTTTTCATTTGCCGCCACTGTCGTGGCACTCGCCTTGCCGGCCAGCCCGCAATCGTCCCCGGCTCGGCAAAATGAATGATTCACCCTGCCGCTTCACCCTTCCGCAAGCCCGCAAGGTTAAGTTCGGACGATAGCAATCGATCCGCAGGTCCGGGGGCCACCCGGCGCAGGAGGCTCAAGTGCTCGAAGCTGCCATTTTGATCGTGTTTCCGCTGGTGGTGCTGTTCGCGGCCTTCACCGACCTGTTCACGATGACCATTTCCAATCGGGTGTCGCTGATCCTTGTCGCCGCCCTGGCGTTGCTCGCGCCGTTTGTCGGCCTCGATCTCGAAACGCTCGGCTGGAATCTGCTGGCCGCCGGCATCGTCTTCGCCCTTGGCTTCTTCTGCTTCGCCATGGGCTGGGTCGGCGGCGGCGACGTCAAGTTCGCCACCGTCGTGACCCTTTGGCTCGGCGCCGGCCTGGCGGTCAGCTACTTCGCGCTGTTTGCGCTGATGGGCGGGGCCCTGACCCTTGCCATCCTCTACTATCGCAATCAGATCATGCCGCAATGGGTGATGGCCATCGGCTTCATGGCGCAACTGCACGACAAGGACAAGGGCGTCCCCTATGGTGTTGCGCTCGCCGCCGCCGCCATCATCCTTTATCCGGAAACGATCTGGATGCAGGCTCTTGTGATGTGATCGCGGGCATTAACTTGGTATTAACTAAGTTAAACCGGCTTTAATCGAACTTTACAATCAAAGAATATGACAAGGGCGTCGATATCGGCGCCCTTGTTTTTTGACATCTGCTTTTGATGATTTTCCGGATTAACCATACATTCACGACGTTTCGTCAGATCCGGTTAACCATACCTTCAGCAATTAAGGGTGAAATTACCGTTCAGGAGTGCCGTCAGGGCACATCTCTTCAATGGACGGAACCGGGCCATGAAAGCGTTGCAGTTAGGTGTCGGTGCGGTCGCGATTGGTGCCGGTGTCATCGTCATGGTGCTGTTGATGAACATGCAGGGCAGCACCCCGCCACCTGCGGCGCCGCAGGTCGCGGAGGCGCCGCCGGCGCCGAAGATCGAAACCGAGCAGGTCCTCGTCACCACCAAGGACATCAACATGGGCGCCACCATCCAGGACGGCGACCTGACCTGGACCGACTGGCCCAAGGCCAACCTGATCGAGCACCTGATCCTCAAATCGGCCAAACCCAACGCCATCGACGAAACCAAGGGCTCGATCGCCCGTGTCCAGTTCCTGCCCGGCGAGCCGGTGCGCGAGGCGCGGCTGATGAAGGCCGAGCGCGGCTTCATGTCGGTGATCCTGCCGCAGGGCGCCCGCGCCATCGCCGTCGAGGTCAAGGCCTCGTCGCTCGCCGGCGGCTTCATCCTGCCGAACGACCATGTCGACATCATCCTCACCCGCGCCGCCCCCAAGGGCCCGGCCGGTGGCGATGCCTATGTGTCGGAAACCATCCTGACCAACATTCGCGTCCTGGCGATCAACCAGAAGATCTCCGAGGAAAAGGGCGAGGCAACCGCGCTTGGCGAGACCGCCACGCTGGAACTGTCGCCCCGGCAGGTGGAAACCATGGCCCAGGCGCAGCAACTCGGCACCATCTCGCTGGCGCTGCGCTCCATCGTCGATTCCAAGCCCGACTCGGCCAAGGCCGAAGAAGGCGGCCCGAGCGGCGCCGTGCGCATGGTGCGCTATGGCGTGATCAGCCGGGTGACCACCCGCAATTGAGTGTGACCGCGAGAAACCGATTTCGCGTGAAGGAGTTGAACCGATGATCCCGCGGATGCTCAAGAAACTGGCGGTCGTCGCGCTCTCTACGGCGGTCCTCGCTGCCGGAGCGGTCATGCCGATGTCGCCCGCCTGGCTGTCGAGCCCGGCACAGGCCCAGGAAAACCAGCGCCTGATGCGGATCGCCGCCGGCGAGTCGGTCGAGGGCCGCCGGGTGACGCTGCACGTGTCGAAGTCGATGATGCTCGAACTCGGCGAGGATGTCCGCGACATCCTGGTGTCGAACCCGACCATCGTCGACGCCGTCGTCCGCACCAATCGCCGGGTGTTCCTGGTCGCCCAGGCCAAGGGCACCACCAACATCTTCCTGTTCGGTGACAACGGCCGCCAGATCGCCTCGCTAGAGGTAACCGTGGCGCCGGACACCAAGAACCTGGAACAGACCATCCGCCGGATCCTCAACAACGACTCGGTCACGCTGGAATACACCCCCCAGGCGGTGATCATGCGTGGCGAGGTCGCCAATGCCAGCGAGGCCTCCCGCGCCGAGCAGGTCGCGCGCGGCTTCGTCTCCACCGGCCTGTCGTCGAGTTCGGGCGGCAGCAGCGGCGGTTCGTCCAGCGGCGGGTCCTCGGGCGGTTCGTCCGGCGGCAGCGGCGACATGACCTTCGTCAACGCCCTGTCGATCCGCGCCAAGGATCAGGTCCAGCTCAAGGTCACGGTCGCCGAAGTCAACCGCAACACCATCAAGCAGCTCGGCGTCAACCTCTCGGCCGAAACCATCACCGGCACGGTCCTTGATGGCGTCATCAGCGGCTCCGGCTACGGCGCCGCCGCCTCGGTGCTGGCCAATTCCACCGGCACCGTGTTCCCGATCAACAACACCACGCCGTCGAACTCCCTCGTCGGCACCGGCCGCATCGGCAACACCGGCATCTACGGCGTCCTGCGCGCCCTCGAGCAGAACAGTCTGATGCGCACGCTGGCCGAGCCGACGCTGACCGCCATCTCCGGCGAGGAAGCCAACTTCCTCGTCGGCGGCGAATATCCGATCCCGGTCGCCCAGGACGGCGGCACCATCGCCATCGAATTCAAGAAGTACGGCGTCAGCCTGACCTTCCTGCCGGTGGTGCTCGGCGAAGGCCGCATCAGTGTCCGGGTGATGACCGAAGTGTCCGAGCTCGACCAGGCCAACGGCTTCCGCCTGACCGGCGGCGCCAGCACCTCGGCGCTGAACATTCCGGCCGTGCGCGTCCGCCGCGCCGAGACGACGCTGGAAATGCCCTCCGGCGGCGCCATGGTCCTCGGCGGCCTGCTGCGCGACGACGTCCGCCAGGCGGTCAACGGCGTGCCCGGCCTGCAGAACCTGCCGATCCTCGGCACGCTGTTCCGCTCGCGCGACTACCTGCGCGAACAGACCGAGCTGGCCATCTTCGTGCAACCCTTCATCGTCCAGCCGGTGGCGCGCCAGATGCTGCAGCGGGCGGACAAGAACTTCGTCGTCTCCAACGACGCCAAGGCCAACTTCCTTGGTCAGTTGCACCGGACGACCCGCGCGGTTCGGCCTGCTCCGAACGGCAGCTACCAGGGCCCCGTTGGCTTCATTTATGAGTGAGACCGGTCATGCGTAATCAGATGAGCCTCGCGCCTTTCGCTTCCCGCGCCACCGGCCGGCATCGCCGCTCGCCGCTCGCCGCCGCTCCGTTGCTGGTGCTCGCCGCCCTGGCGCTCGGCGGCTGCGCCAACCGGCAAGCCGCGGTTCAGCCGACGGGTCTGCCGACCGACAACTATCAGCAGCGTCACCCGATCCTGCTGGTCGATTCCACCACCGCCATCGACCTGCCGATCTCGGCGAGCCAGGGCCAGCTGTCGCGCGATCACGCCGACGTGGTCACGGCCTTTGCCCAGGAGGCGCGCGAGCGCGGCGCCAATTTCGTCCAGGTGATGCTGCCGGCCGGCGCCGCCAACACCCAGGCGGCCCGCTCGGTGACCGGCGAGATCCGCCAGGCCCTGTCGCGCGGCGGCATCTGGGGCGGCGTGGTCGTCCAGACTTACCCGGTCGACGATGCCTCGTCGAGCGCGCCGATCCGGCTCGCCTACCCGCGCATCAAGGCCGAGGTGCCGCACGAATGCGGCCGCTGGCAGGAACAGCTGGCGCCGAACTTCGACAATGTCGACTATTGGAACTTCGGCTGCGCCTCCCAGGCCAATCTCGCGGCGATGGTGGTCAACCCGACCGACTTCGTCACCCCGCGCGCCACCACGCCGGGCGATGCCGAGCGCCGTCTCAAGATCCTCGAGAAGTTCCGCATCGGCGAATCCACCCGTACCAACCACGAGTTCAAGCAGCAGGGCATCCTGAAGCTCGGCAATTGAGGCGGCCATGACCAGAGGGTTTGATCTCGATCGTTTCCGTGAAGAGGCCGGCGCCGAAGCCGCTGCCGACATCAAGCTGATTCCGCGCATCGCCCTGCAGGCGTTCTGCGAAACGCCCGGTGTCGCCAAGGTGATCGAAGCCGCCGCCGCCGATCGGCGCATGGCCAAGGCCCATGTCAAGGTTCACATGGGCGGGCTGGCCGCCGCCGCCGAGTTCTATGGCTCGGCGCCAACGCCGAACCTGATCGTGGTGGAAAGCAAGGACGCCGGCCGCGAAATGCTCGGCCTGCTCGACCGGCTGGCCGAGGTCTGCGACGCCGGCACCAAGGTCGTCGTCATCGGCCATGTCAACGACGTGCTGCTCTATCGCGAGCTGATGCGTCGCGGCGTCGCCGAATACATGGTCGCGCCGTTCGAGCTGTTCGACTTCATGCGCACCGTCGGCGAGATCTTCTGCGCCCCGGATCGCGCCCCCCTCGGCCGCACCATCGCCTTCATCGGCGCCCGCGGCGGCGTCGGCTCCTCGACCATCGCCCACAATGTCTCGTGGTCGATCTCGAAGATGCTGGAAGCCGACGTGGTCCTCGCCGATCTCGACCTGGCCTGGGGCACCGCCGGCCTCGACTTCAACCAGGACCCGGCCCAGGGTATCGCCGAGGCGCTGTCCCAGCCCGACCGCGTCGACGACGTCTTCCTCGACCGCATCCTCGCCAAGTGTGCCGAGCACCTGTCGCTGCTGGCCGCGCCGTCGACGCTGGAACGCGCCTACGATCTCGACGAAGCCGCCGTCGAGCCGATCATGGACACCATGCGCCAGTCGGTGCCGACGGTGGTCATGGACGTGCCGCATCAGTGGACCGGCTGGGTCCGCCGCACGCTGCGCGCCGCCGACGAGGTGGTGATCGTCGCCTCGCCGGACCTCGCCAGCCTGCGCAACACCAAGAACCTGCTCGATTTCCTCAAGCAGTCGCGGCCGAACGACCGCGCTCCGCATCTGGTGCTGAGCCAGGTCGGCGTGCCCAAGCGTCCGGAAATCAAGGCGGTCGACTTCGCCAAGGCGCTGGAAGTCGAGCCGGTCGCGGTCATTCCGTTCGAACCGGCCCTGTTCGGCGCCGCCGCCAACAACGGCCAGATGATCGCTGAAATCGATCCGCGCAGCCCGATCGGCGAGATCTTCCGCACCATCGGACAGGTCGTCACCGGGCGCGGCGAGGTTCGCAAGCAGAAGAAGACGGCATTCGGACCGCTGCTGGCCAAGCTGCGCCGCGGTCAATCCAAGGCCGGCTGATACCGGCACTCAGGCAAGCCGCCGGAACGCGGGCAGGAATTCGTGTTCCGGACGGTCGGGATCTTTTCGCGAAGCAGGTGGGTGGCATGTTCGGCAAACGCGGAACTTTCGGAACAGGCGGCGGGACAACCCCGCCAAGCGCCCCGGCTCCGGTTGTGCAGGCTCGCAAGGAAATCCCCGCGCCGGCACCGGCGCCGGCACCTGTAGCCGCGTCGCACTCCACGCCGCCGCGCGCGCCCGAGCAGGTCCAGTCCAACGACACCCGCAACCGGTCCGAGGATTACTACGACGTCAAGTCGTCGATCTTCTCGGCCCTGATCGACACCATCGACCTGTCGCAGCTCGCCCGGCTCGATACCGAGTCGGCGCGCGAGGAAATCCGCGACGTCGTCAACGAGATCATCGCGCTTAAGAACGTCGCGATGTCCATCGCCGAGCAGGAAGACCTGCTCGAGGACATCTGCAACGACGTCCTCGGCTACGGCCCGCTCGAGCCGCTGCTCGCCCGCGACGACATCGCCGATATCATGGTCAACGGCGCCGACCGGACCTATATCGAAGTCGCCGGCAAGATGCAGATGACCAACGTCCGCTTCCGCGACAACGCGCAGCTGATGAACATCTGCCAGCGCATCGTCAGCCAGGTCGGCCGCCGCGTCGACGAAGCCTCGCCGATCTGCGACGCCCGCCTCCCCGACGGTTCGCGTGTCAACGTCATCGCCCCGCCGCTGGCCATCGACGGCCCGGCGCTCACCATTCGTAAGTTCAAGAAGGACAAGCTCACCCTCGACAATCTGGTCAAGTTCGGCTCGATCTCGCCGGAAGGCGCGACGATCCTGCAGATCGTCGGCCGGGTGCGCTGCAACGTCATCGTCTCCGGCGGTACCGGCTCGGGCAAGACCACGCTGCTCAACTGCCTGACCCGCTACATCGACTCCTCCGAGCGCATCATCACCTGCGAGGACGCCGCCGAACTGCAGCTGCAGCAGCCGCATGTGGTGCGTCTGGAAACCCGCCCGCCGAACCTGGAAGGCGAGGGCACCGTGACCATGCGCGACCTCGTCAAGAACTGCCTGCGCATGCGCCCCGAACGCATCATCGTCGGCGAAGTCCGCGGCCCCGAGGCCTTCGACTTGCTGCAGGCCATGAACACCGGCCACGACGGCTCGATGGGCACGCTGCACGCCAACAGCCCGCGCGAGGCCCTGTCGCGTATCGAATCGATGATCACCATGGGCGGCTACTCGCTGCCGTCGCGCACCATCCGCGAAATGATCGTCTCCTCCGTCGACGTCATCGTCCAGGCCGCCCGCCTGCGCGACGGTTCCCGCCGCATCACCCACGTCACCGAGGTGATGGGGATGGAAGGCGACGTGATCATCACCCAGGACCTGTTCCTCTACGACATGGTCGGCGAGGACGAGCACGGCAAGATCATCGGTCGTCACCGCTCCACCGGGATTGGCCGTCCGCGTTTCTGGGATCGCGCCCGTTACTACAACGAGGAAAAGCGCCTGGCCGAAGCGCTCGACAAGGCCGAGGTCAACGATGCCGCGTAACGAGGAGAATTCCCGATGGAAATCGGCGACATTGCGACCCTGATCGCGCTGGTCGGCCTGGCGATGTTCTCCGCCGGCGGCCTGGCATTCGCGCTGCTCTACCCCAAGCTTGCCGCCGAGAAGCAGACCGAGCGCCGTTTCGATGCGGTGACCGAACGCACCGCCGCGATCAGCACCGGCCGCTCGGTCGCCGAAAGCAGCTCGCGCAAGAAGAGCATCGCCGAGAGCCTGAAGGAACTCGAGCAGAAGCAGAAGGCCAAGGCGAAGCGCTCGTCCTCGCCGCCACTGTCGATCCGCATCGAGCAGGCCGGCCTGACCTGGACCAAACAGACCTTCTACCTGTTCTCGGTCGGCTGTTGCGTCGGCTTCCTTGTGCTCGGCTTCGTCATCACCAAGAATCCCTTCGTCACGGCGGCCTTCGGCTTCATCGGCTTGCTGGGGGCGCCCCGGTTTGTCCTCGATTTCATGCGCAAGCGCCGGCAGAAGCTGTTCCTGGCGGAATTGCCGAACGCCATCGACGTCATCGTTCGCGGCGTCAAGTCAGGCCTGCCGCTCGGCGATTGCCTGCGCATCATCGCCACCGAATCCCAGGACCCGCTCAAGACCGAGTTCCGCGCCATCATCGAGGCCCAGGTCGCCGGCATCAATCTGGCCGATGCCTGCGCCAAGCTCTACGATCGCATGCCGGTGACCGAGGCCAACTTCTTCGCCATCGTCATCGGCATCCAGTCGAAGGCCGGCGGCAATCTGTCGGAAGCACTCGGCAACCTTTCGAAGGTTCTGCGCGAGCGCAAGAAGATGTCGGCCAAGATCGTGGCGATGTCCCAGGAAGCCAAGGCCTCCGCCGCCATCATCGGCTCGCTGCCGTTCATCGTCGGTGGTCTCGTCTACCTGACCACCCCCAGCTACATCATGCTGCTGTTCACCACGACGCCCGGCAACATAATCCTCGCCGCTGGCGGCACCTGGATGATGGTCGGTATCCTGATGATGAAGAAGATGATCAGCTTCGATTTCTGATCCTCGCACCGGGGATCTGGACCGTTTGACGAAGGAACCCCGCGCGACGCGGCGGGATATGAGGGCCGAAAGACCTCGGATGGCGCCGGTGGCGCCGATCGGTGGGAAAGCGGCTCGGGAGCCACGACAATGATGGGATCGCTGGTTGATCTGATCCTCGACCGCCAGTTCATGCTGGCGGTCTTTGCCGCTGTCGCGGTGGCGGCGACGATCATCGCTGTGGCCTTGCCGACGATGTCGCGCAGCGAGCTGCAGGGCCGCATGAAGGCGGTGGCCATCGAGCGCGACAAGATCCGTGCCCGCGAGCGTGCCCGCCTGGCGAAAAGCATGGGCTCGTCCAAGGGCGGCGGCGCGACGGCGTCGTTGCGCGGCAACAGCCCGAAGCAATACATGCTCGATGTCGTCGACCGGCTCGACTTGCGCAAGGTGCTGATGGACGAGGCCACCGTCAACAAGCTGCGCATGGCCGGCTTTCGCGGTCA
Organism: Hyphomicrobiaceae bacterium; assembly: GCA_016793065.1. GTDB lineage: Bacteria > Pseudomonadota > Alphaproteobacteria > Rhizobiales > Ancalomicrobiaceae > JAEULV01. The sequence continues at coordinate 26,718 of JAEULV010000006.1, read as the reverse complement.
GTCGCCGATCATCGGCTTCCTGTTCGCCCGCTTCATCCTGCCGTTCGTCTTCGGCCTGTTCGGCGTGATCTATTTCTTCGGCCTCGGCGTCGGCAGCCAGCAGCCGGGCATGAAGGTGTCCTTCGTCATCGGCTGCGTCATCGTCGGCCTCTACGCCCCGAACTTCTACATCAACAACCTCACCCAGAAGCGCCAGCAATCCGTCCGCCGCGCCTGGCCGGATGCCCTCGACCTGCTGCTGATCTGCGTCGAGTCCGGCATGTCGATCGAACCGGCGTTCAAGCGCGTCGCCGATGAAATCGGCACCCAGTCGATCCCGCTCGCCGAGGAGCTGACCCTGACCGTGGCCGAGCTGTCGTTCCTGCAGGAACGCCGTCAGGCCTTCGAGAACCTCGGCGCCCGCACCGGCCTCGACGGCGTCAAGGCCGTGACCACCGCCCTGATCCAGGCCGAGAAATACGGCACCCCGCTTGGCCAGACCCTGCGCGTGCTTGCCCAGGAAAACCGCGACATGCGCATGGCCGAGGCCGAGAAGAAGGCCGCCGCCCTGCCGCCGAAGCTGACTGTGCCGATGATCGTGTTCTTCCTGCCGGTGCTGTTCGCCGTCATCATGGGCCCGGCCATGATCCAGATCTTCAAACTGGACAAGTAAGCGATGCCGTTCCAGATCGTGTCGAATGGCAAGCCGGGAGGCGCGCCGCTTCTTAACCAGCTCAGGCTGGACACCAAGCTCGAGAGCCGGCTTGCCGCCCTGCGCCATGACAGCTACACGCGTTGGCATCCGCAGGGCGCGCGGATCTCAGGCGATCCGTTTGCGGCCATCGACGGGCATCTCGTCGATCCCTCCCATGTCATTGACAAGATCCGCCTGCGCAAGGCCCCGACGAAGCCGCTGCCGGACTGGGGCTCGGTGGAATTCTACTCCCTGATGTCGGATCGAGTTTACAATCAGGTGGTGAGGTTTTCTCCGCCCGGCATGCAATTCTTCCCGGTGCACCTCGTACATGACGAAGTCGCCTTCGGTTATTGGATTTTCCGGTTCACCCGTTTGATGAATTCGATCGATTACGCCAAAAGTGGTTACACCGAGCGCCGGAACGACAGCGGCGGCACCTACTGGTCGGCGCCGGCGCAGCGTCAGATGCTCTATCTGCGGCGTGATCGTATTCCATCGGATCAGGCGATGTGGCGGGAGGTTCCCGCTGGGGTAGGCATGATCCTGTCCGACGAACTTGGTCCGTTGATCGAACCATGGCTGGAGCGGGGTACCATGCTTGCGGCCGTCGCCTGGAGTTGAGGCAGACGGTTTATCGTCAGCAGATGCTTCGGGGTACCTTGGCGGTCAAAGCCGTCCGTGCTCGCCGACAAGCTCACTGCCCGTGCAGGACGTGGCTGGCGACATTGATGTACTTGCGCCCGGCTTCCTTGGCCTCGGCCACGGCGGTGGCGAGCGGCCGGTCGTTGCGCAGCTGCGCCAGCTTCACCAGCAGCGGCAGGTTCATGCCGGCGACGACCTCGATCGACCCGCCATTCATGCAGGAAATTGCCAGGTTGGACGGGGTTCCACCGAACATGTCGGTGAGGATCGCCACGCCGGAGCCGTCATTGACGGAACAAACAGCATCCATGATCTCGCCGCGACGCGAGTCCATGTCGTCTTCGGGGCCGATGCAAATGGTCGCAACCCGCTTTTGCGGTCCGACGACATGCTCCATCGCCTTGACGAATTCGCGGGCAAGATCCCCGTGCGTCACGAGGACTAGGCCGATCATGCGGGAATAGCGCTCCCAACGCTTGCGGCGGACTTGGTTTGTGAACGTCTTTCGTCATTAGTCGCTTCCGGCCCGTCGGTCAACGTAACCTCAAGGCGAGGCGCGACCGGCTGGACAAAAGCAGGCGGGAGGATGGCACGATCAGCAATCGGCGCAAGCGGATTCTTTTGAACGTCGGAGTAATCCCGACGCGGTTTCGCGCCATTGTGGTTTTCTGTCCACGGCCACGGCGCCGAACGGTTTAAATCGATCGTAATAGATAAAGAATGTTGCTCAAGCGCGCATGATCCATGCTTTTTGCCGCGATCAGCGGCAAATCAACGCCCTCGATTCGGATCGTCCGTTGATCGGGCTCCGGCAGCCGCGCCGCCGGCTCGTCGAGCGACACGACCGCCCGCACCACCGCCATCGGCTCGAACGGCTCGGCCGCGATGCCCATCCCGCGCCGCTCGACCAGCCCGCGCAACACCTCGGGCGCCGAGGCGATCAGCCGCCCGCCGGCCGCGCGCAACGCCACCCTGTCGTCGGCGACCAGCCGGGCAAAGCCGCCCTGCGCGCCGACCGCCGCGATCAGATCGAGCGCCAGCCGCGACTTGCCCGACCCCGCCCGCCCGAGGATCAGCACGCCGGCCTCGCCGAGAACGACGCAGCCGCCGTGCCGGGTCTGGGGGGGGACCGCGCTCATGCTCACGCCGCCGGCAGTCGAATGACGAAGCGGGCGCCGAGGCTGTCGTCAGGATCATTCGGGTCGGCGCGGTTGCTGGCGGCGATGCTGCCGCCATGAGCCTCGACGATCTGCCGCGAGATCGCCAGGCCCAGGCCGGAATTGTTGCCGAAACCCTCGCCCTCCGGCCGGTCGGTGTAGAAGCGCTCGAAGATCCGCTCCAGTGCGTCCGGGCGGATGCCGGGGCCGTCATCCTCGACCGACACCAGCAATTCGTCGCCCTCGCGCGTCAGCCCGACCCGCACCTCGCCGCCTTCCGGCGAGAACGACCGGGCATTGTCGATGAGGTTGGTCAGCACCTGCGCCAGCCGGCCGTCATGGCCGAGGACCTTTGCCCGCGCGCCGGCAAGCCCGGCGGCGATCGCCACGCTCACCCGCCGGCCGGCCTTTTCCGCCAGGTCGTTCTGCCAGCGGCCGACCGTGTCGACCAGCACCGCCAGATCGACCGGCTGCGCATCCTCGCGCGCCAGCTCGGCATCGAGCCGCGAGGCGTCGGAAATGTCGGAGATCAGCCGGTCGAGCCGCCGCACGTCGTGCTGGATCACCTCCATCAGCCGCGCGCGCGAATTGTCGTTGCGCGCCAAGGGCAGCGTCTCGACCGCGCTGCGCAGCGACGTCAGCGGGTTTTTCAGTTCATGCGCCACGTCGGCGGCAAAGCTCTCGATCGCGTCGAGCCGATTGTACAGTGCATTGGTCATGTCGCGCAGCGCCCGCGACAGATGGCCGATCTCGTCCTGCCGTTTCGAGAAGTCCGGAATCTCGGCCCGTGCCTTGATCGATCGCCGCACCCGGTCCGCCGCCGCCGCCAGCCGGTGCATCGGACCGGCGATGGTGCCGGCCATGAACATCGAGGTGAGGATGGTGACGCCGGCCGCGATCAGGAACACCCGCAGGATCTGCAGCCGCTCGGCCCGCACCACCGCGTCGATGTCGCCGCCCTGGGTCGACAGCAGCAGCACGCCGATCGTGCTGGATTTGGCCCGCTGGATCGGCACCGCCACCGACACCACCAGTTCGCCGGTGCCGCGCCGGCGCACCACCGGGTTGATCGAACCGTCGAGCGACGCCGAAACCTCCATGTAGCCGCGCCCGTTCGACGGCCCCAGCTCCTCGTAGAGCGGCAGCCGCTGCTGCGGATAGAGCGCATCGATCAGCCCGGTGAACGCCTGGGCGATCCGGTCCGGAATCTTCAACGGTGGCGCGGCCGGCGGCTCCGGCGCGATCGGCAGCTCGTCGGCCCGGAACAGCGCCCGGTTGCGCACCTGATTGGAATCGAGGATCAGGAACCCGTCGCGATCGTAGATCCGCGCCCGCGTCCGCGTCGGCGAGATGTAGCTGCGCAGGAACGGCGCCACCCGCTCCGGCTGGATCGGGAATTCGAAAAACTGGTTGTCCTCGTCGGGCTTGGCTTTCTCGGTCTCGAGCTTCAGGATCGCATCGAGGTCGAGCTTGACCGGCCGGTCCTCGTCCTCGAACGTCGAGGCCGCGATTGCCGCCGCGATCACCTGGCCGACCTGGGTCAGCCGGTCGATGCGTTCCTCGATCAGACCCTCGCGAAAGCTGTTGAGATAGAGGATGCCGGACAGCAGCACGATCAGCCCGGCGAGATTGAGCACGACGATGCGGCGGGCCAGGCTGGAGAACATGCTCTCGCCGACCCAGCGCAACCCTCGCGCCAGCGCCAGGCGCGTGCGTCGGAACGGCATCCGGCCGAGGCGGCGCTGGGGGCTGCGGGTTTCCACGTCGGTCGCCATCGGTCCTTCCCGTGACGCGCGCCGTCCGCGCGTCGTCGGATCGCGTGTTGCGCGTCAGCCTTCCTTGAAGCGATAGCCGACGCCATAGAGCGTCTCGATCATCTCGAAGTCGTCGTCGACGACCTTGAACTTCTTGCGCAGGCGCTTGATGTGGCTATCGATGGTGCGATCGTCAACATAGACCTGATCGTCATAGGCCGCATCCATCAGCGCATTGCGGCTCTTGACCACGCCGGGGCGCTGCGCCAGCGCGTGCAGAATCAGGAACTCGGTGACCGTCAGCACCACCTGCTGGCCGTTCCAGGTGCAGGTGTGGCGCTCCTGATCCATCACCAGCGAGCCGCGCTCGAGGATCTTGGTGGCGTCGACCGGCTTCTGCCCGGCCGCTTCCGCCTTGATGCCGGCGGCGCGTCGCAAGACCGCCTTGACCCGCTCCACCAGCAGCCGCTGCGAGAACGGCTTGCGGATGAAGTCGTCGGCGCCCATCTTCAGCCCGAACAGCTCGTCGATCTCGTCATCCTTCGAGGTGAGGAAGATCACCGGCAGTTCCGACTTCTGCCGCAGCCGGCGCAACAGCTCCATTCCGTCCATCCGCGGCATCTTGATGTCGAAGATGGCAAGATCCGGCGGCGACGCCTTCAGCCCGTCCAGTGCCGAGGCGCCATCGGTATAGGTCTGGACGCGGTAACCTTCGTTCTCCAGCAGGATCGACACGGAGGTGAGAATGTTACGGTCGTCGTCGACGAGCGCGATGGTCGGCATGAAGCTGGCGTCCTTGGCGTGGTTGCTGCGGCATCGTTGCGAATGCCCTTCAGGCATCCGCGAGCCTTGTTCCGCAGGAATCCGAAACAATTGTGGCGAAACCCTAGCCGACTCGCGACCTGTCGTCACGCCGGAAACAAAACCAGGCAATCCGCCGGCTTTCGTGCCGGTCAGACCCGCTTGAGCGGCTGCTTCAGCACCACGATGAGGCGCGGCGCCAGCAGCACGATCGAGGCGAAGATGCCGGCAAACAGCGCCAGCACCAGCCCCACCGCCCCCATTCCCAGCCAGTGCCCGAGCAGGAACGACAGCGGCACCGCGAACACCCAATAGGCGCCGGTCTGCAGCAGGGTCGGCACCCAGATGTCGCCGAGCCCGCGCAGTGCTCCCATGACGATGCCGGCGGCGGCATCGAACGCCAGCAGGAACCCGGCATAGAACAGCGTCACCGAGGTGATCGCCAACACCGCCGGATCGGTGGTGAACCAGCCGCCGAGCAACTCGGGTCGCGTCATGAACACGATGCCGATCGGCAGCGGCAGGATCATGCCGAGACCGATCCCGGCGAAGCTGGCGCGCCGGACATCGATTGCCGACCCGGCGCCGACCGCGTGCCCGACCCTGATCGCCGTCGCCCCGGACATGCCGACCGCCAGCATGTATACGAGCGTGATCGACGTCATCATCACCTGATGCGCCGCCAGCGCCGTCGCCCCGATTGTTCCGGCGACCAGCACCACGGTGGCGAACGCGGCGCTCTCCACCCCCTGCGCCAGCCCCATCGGCAGACCCAGCCGGCGGATCTTGCGGCCATGCTCGCCGCCGAGCCGGCGGATATCGTCGAGCCAGACCGCGAGCGGCACCAGCACCTTGTGCGGATCGCCGTTGCGCCGCTGGGCGACGACCAGATAGGCGATGATGCCGAGACAGGCGAGACTGCGTGCAAACGATGAGGTCGCCACCGCGCCGACCGCGCCCATCGGCTCCACAAGGTCGCCCCAGCCATTGGCGACGATGTAGTTGGCCGGCACGTCGACCGCGACCGCCAGCATCATCAGCACCATGCCGACGCTTTGCCGCTGGGTGGCGTCGAGAAACAGCGAAATCGCCGTGAACACCAGCATCCCCGGCGCCGCCCAGGCGAATTGCCACGTCACCCGCGCCGCCCCGGCGGCGATCTCCGGCTGCTGTCCGACCGCCAGGAAGAACGCCTCCGCCAGCGGCGCCACCGCCGCCATCGCCAGGCCGAACAGCACCGCATGGATGATCCCGGCCCGCAGGATTGCCCCGGTCCTGGCGGTTTCCCCGGCGCCGATCGCCTGCGCGATCAACACCACCACCGTCTGCAACGCCCCCACCGCCACCAGCGTCATGGTGATCTGCGGCGCCGTACCCAGCCCGATATGGGCCAGCTCCAGGCTCGACACCTGTCCGGTCGCCCGGGTGTCGAGCGTGAACATGATGATGAAGGCCGAGCGCGCCACGATGATCGGCCCGGCCAGACGCAGGGTCTCGATCAAATGGCGCGGCCAGGAAGAACCGGGGGCGGCGGACAGGATCTGATCCTCGCTGAGCTTGGCGTTCGAAACGCCGCCATTGGGGGCAGGCGGCTTTTGGGGCCGGCGCTGATGCGGGAGGAGAAAGCGGAAAACGCAAGGCCGGAGGGCTTGGACGCCGGTCGATGCGGCAATCTGACCATTTGGTTTGCCCTTGGCAAGGGCGGTGACCCCCTCGTTGTCGATTTCCGCCGGGGATAGTCGGCACGGGTCGTCCCCGGGGTGGCGGCGTCACACTGGAGCGGCCCGCCGTTCGGTGCTATCGAAGGCCGCGCGCGGCGTCGGGTTGACGGTCGCGCGCCCGATCAAGGCTGGACCCGATCCCCAAGCTGGAGACGCGCGATGATTCTGCCCGGACAGATGCCCGACCGCTTGCCGGAAAACGCGGCGCCGCCGGCGGATTTCACCCCGGTCGCCGAGGCCCGGCGCATCCTGCGCGTCACCCGCGCCGGCACCCTCGGCACGCTTGACCGCAATACCGGCCACCCGTTCGCCTCGCTGGTCAATGTCGCCACCGATGTCGACGGCTCGCCGCTGATCCTGGTCTCGGGCCTGTCGACCCACACCGCCAATCTCGAGATCGACGGCCGCGCCTCGCTGTTGCTGGCCACCAGCGGCAAGGGCGACCCGCTCGCCCACCCGCGCCTCACCGTGCTCGGCCGCTTTCTGCGTCTCGACAAGGCCGGCCCCGATCATGCCCGCGCCCGCCGCCGGCTGCTGTCGCGCCATCCCAAGTCGCAGATCTATGTCGACTTTCCGGATTTCTCCATCTGGCGCCTCGACGTCGTGTCCGCCCACCTCAACGGCGGCTTCGCCCGCGCCGCCGACCTTGGTGCCGCCGATCTGCTGACCGATGTCGTCGCCGCCGCGCTGGTCGAGGCCGAGGCGGACGCCATCGCCCATATGAACGCCGATCACGCCGATGCCGTCGCGCTTTATGCCGAACGGCTGGCCAAGGCCAGGCCCGGCGCCTGGCGGATCACCGGCATCGACCCCGACGGTCTCGACCTCGCCCTTGGAGATCACTGCGCCCGCGTCGCCTTCCCCGCTCCGGTGGTCGATCCGGCGCAACTGCGGGCGGTTCTGAAGGCACTCGCCGACCGCGCCCGCGCCGCGCCGGAGTCTCCGCCGGTGGCGTAGTGGAATATGAAATTTATTGCACTATAGATGCCAAATTCCTGTTTACTTGTCGATATGTAGATTTACAGGGCGGTCAATTTACCAAAACAGCGCGGCAACTTTTTGCTTTAAAGTAGGAAGTTGATTTATGCGACCAATTACCGATTTGAATTCAGATTCTTAAATCGGTTTGACGCTGATTTACCTCAAATACGGCCTCGCGCCGACTTGTTTTCATGCAGTTGTTACACTACGTTCCGCCCGCCTCGTGGTGAGGTCGCCGTTCGACGACGGCAGCGGTTCGTATTTCGGGATCCCAAACGCGGAATGTCGCCGGCGCTGAGGCCGGAGGACAACCGTTCTCGCGGTGGAATCCTTTTCGACAGGCCACGCTTCTGCGCGGGCTCAACCTAAATCGTATTCGGGAGTTGCAACGTGAGCCAGACCGGTTTGTGGAATCGTGGACATGATCTCGGCACCGTCGGCCTGACCGACCTCGCGTCCGTCAAGTGGAACCTGATCGAACCCGCTCTCTACGAGGACGCCATCCGCAACGGCGAGGGCTTCATTGCCGAGGGCGGCGCGCTCGTCGTCGAGACCGGCGCCCATACCGGCCGTTCGGCCCAGGACAAGTTCGTTGTCCGTGATGCCACCACCGAATCGACCGTGTGGTGGGACAACAACAAGCCGATGTCGCCGGAGCACTTCGACGTGCTCTACGCCGACTTCCAGGCCCACGCCAAGGGTCGCAATCTCTATGTGCAGGATCTCTACGGCGGCGCCGACCCGGCCCTGCGCCTGAATTCGCGCGTCGTCACCGAATACGCCTGGCACTCGCTGTTCATCCGCAACCTGCTGATCCGTCCCGAGCGTTCGGAGCTCGAGAGCTTCGTGCCGGGCCTGACCATCATCGACCTGCCGTCCTTCAAGGCCGATCCGAAGCGTCACGGCTGCCGCACCGAGACCGTCATCGCCTGCGACTTCACCCGCAACATCATCCTGATCGGCGGCACCTCCTACGCCGGCGAGATGAAGAAGTCGGTGTTCACCGTCCTCAACTTCCTGCTGCCCAAGTCCCACGTCATGCCGATGCACTGCTCGGCCAATGTCGGCTCGGATGGCGACGTCGCCGTGTTCTTCGGCCTCTCCGGCACCGGCAAGACCACCCTGTCGGCCGACGCCTCGCGCACCCTCATCGGTGACGACGAGCACGGCTGGGGCAAGGACGGCGTCTTCAACTTCGAGGGCGGCTGCTACGCCAAGACCATCAAGCTGTCGCGTGAGGCCGAGCCGGAAATCTTCGCCACCACCGAGCGTTTCGGCACCATCATCGAGAACGTCGTGGTCGATCCGGCCACCCGCCGGCCGGACTTCGACGACGGCTCGAAGACCGAGAACACCCGCTGCGCCTATCCGCTGCACTTCATACCGAATGCCTCGGCCACCGGCCGCGCCGGCCAGCCGAAGAACATCATCATGCTGACGGCCGACGCCTTCGGTGTGCTGCCGCCGATCGCCAAGCTGACCCCGGCCCAGGCCATGTACCACTTCCTGTCGGGCTTCACCGCCAAGCTCGCCGGCACGGAAAAGGGCGTGACCGAGCCGCAGCCGACCTTCTCGACCTGCTTCGGCGCCCCGTTCATGCCGTCGCACCCGTCGGTCTACGGCAACCTGCTGCGTGAGCTCATCGCCGAGCACAACGTCGACTGCTGGCTGGTCAGCACCGGCTGGACCGGCGGCGCCTATGGCGAAGGCAAGCGCATGCCGATCAAGGCGACCCGTCGCCTGCTCGCCGCCGTGCTCGACGGCTCGCTGAAGAACGCCAAGTTCTACACCGATCCGAACTTCGGCTTCGCCGTCCCGACCGATGTCGCCGGCGTCGAACCGGCGATCCTGCACCCGCGCACCACCTGGAAGGACCCGGTCGCCTACGACGCCCAGGCCGCCCGTCTCGCCGGCATGTTCACCAAGAACTTCGAGAAGTTCGAGGCACATGTCGACGCCACCGTCCTCGACGCCGCCCCGACCCTGCGCGCCGCCGCCGAGTGATGCACGGTTCGTGACCGCCGGCGGGGCAACCCGCTGAGCTGTCCCGGCAACCCTTTGAAAAGGCCGGATCCGGATACCCCGGGGCCGGCCTTTTTGCGTCGAGCAAGGCCAGCAAGCCATTACTTTTCGTTATGGCTTAATTCCCAACCGTCGCTTTCCCCCGCCCCGACTTCCGCCTAGATTGGCCGCGAGCAACACCGCATGCCGGGGGAAAACATGGCCAAGATGAGTGCTTTCCAGTGGGACGACCCGCTTCTTCTCAATGAGCAGCTGACCGAGGACGAGCACCTGATCGGGCACACCGCCCGCGGCTATGCCCAGGACAAGTTGGCGCCGCGCATCGTCGAGGCCTATCTCGATGAAAAGACCGACCGGGCGATCTTCTCGGAAATGGGCGAACTTGGCCTCCTCGGCGTCACCGTCTCCGACCAGTATGGCGGCGCCGGCGCCGGCTATGTCTCCTACGGCCTCGTCGCCCGCGAGGTCGAGCGCGTCGACAGCGGCTATCGCTCGATGATGAGCGTGCAGTCGTCGTTGGTGATGTACCCGATCGAGGCCTACGGCTCCGAGGCGCAGAAGCGCAAGTACCTGCCGAAGCTCGCCTCCGGCGAATGGGTCGGCTGCTTCGGCCTGACCGAGCCCGATGCCGGCTCCGACCCGGCCGGCATGAAGACCCGCGCCGAGAAGGTCGCCGACGGCTATCGCCTCATCGGCTCCAAGATGTGGATCTCCAACTCGCCCATCGCCGACGTCTTCGTCGTCTGGGCCAAGTCCGCCGCCCACGACAACGAGATCCGCGGCTTCATCCTCGAAAAGGGCATGAAGGGCCTGTCCGCCCCGAAGATCGGCGGCAAGCTGTCGCTGCGCGCCTCGATCACCGGCGAAATCGTCATGGACGGCGTCATCGTGCCGGAAGAGAACCTCCTGCCCAACACCTCCGGCCTCAAGGGTCCGTTCGGCTGCCTCAACCGCGCCCGCTACGGCATCGCCTGGGGCGTCATGGGCGCCGCCGAGGACTGCTGGCACCGCGCCCGCCAGTACGGCCTCGACCGCAAGCAGTTCGGTCGGCCGCTGGCCAATACCCAGCTGTACCAGAAGAAGCTCGCCGACATGCAGACCGAGATCACCCTTGGCCTGCAGGCGGCGCTGCGCGTCGGCCGGCTGTTCGACGAAGGCAAGATGGCGCCGGAAATGATCTCGCTGATCAAGCGCAACAATTGCGGCAAGGCCCTCGACATCGCCCGCCAGGCCCGCGACATGCACGGCGGCAACGGCATCCAGATCGAGTACCACGTCATGCGCCACGCCGCCAATCTGGAGACCGTCAACACCTATGAGGGTGCCCACGACGTGCACGCGCTGATCCTGGGCCGCGCCCAGACCGGCCTGCAGGCGTTCTTCTGAGGATAGCACCCATGGCCGCCGCTCCGCTCGACGGAATTGTCGTCGTCGAACTCGCCCGCATCCTGGCCGGCCCCTGGGTCGGCCAGACGCTCGCCGACCTTGGCGCCACCGTCATCAAGGTCGAGCGGCCCGGCACCGGCGACGATACCCGTCAGTGGGGCCCGCCCTTCATCGCCGCCGCCGATGGCGGCGATCTCGGCGCCGCCTATTACCACGCCTGCAATCGCGGCAAGCGCTCCATCGCCGTCGATTTCGAAAAGCCCGAGGGCGCCGACATCATCCGCCGGCTGATTGCCGGCGCCGATGTGGTGATCGAGAACTTCAAGGTCGGCGGCCTCGTCAAGTACGGTCTCGACTACCGGAGCCTCGCCGCGCTCAACCCGCGCCTCGTCTATTGCTCGATCACCGGCTTCGGCCAGGATGGCCCCTACGCCGCCCGCGCCGGCTACGATTTCATGATCCAGGGCCTCGGCGGCTACATGGACCTCACCGGCCAGGCCGATGGCGAGCCGACCAAGGTCGGCGTCGCCGTCGCCGACATCTTCACCGGTCTCTATTCCGTCATCGGCATCCAGGCCGCGCTCGCCGCCCGCGACAGGACCGGCCTTGGTCAGCATGTCGACATGAGCCTGATGGATTCCATGGTCGCCGTACTGGCCAACCAGGGCATGAACTACCTCGTCTCCGGCAAGGCGCCCCGCCGCATGGGCAATGCCCACCCCAACATCGTCCCCTATCAGGTGTTCCCGGTCGCCGACGGCCACATCATCATCGCCACTGGCAACGACCGGCAATGGCGCGAATGCTGCCGCATCCTCGATCTCGCTGGCCTCGCCGACGATCCCCGCTTCCTGCGCAATGCCGACCGGGTGAAGAACCGCGACGCGCTGATCCCGCTGATGGAGGCGGCGACCCGCCGCTTCCCCCGCGCCGCGTTGTTAGAGCAACTTGAAACCGCCAGCGTCCCCGCCGGCCCGATCAACACCGTCGCCGACGTCTTCGCCGATCCGCAGGTGCTGGCGCGCCGGCTGCGGCTCGACCTTGCCTGTTCCGATGCCGCCGCCGGCTCGGTGCCGTCGATCCGCAATCCCATCCGCCTGTCCGCCTCCGACATGCCGCAAACCCGCGCCGCGCCCCGGCTTGGCGCCGATACCGCGGCGGTGCTGGCCGAGCATGGCCTCGACCCGGATGAAATCGACCGGCTTGCGACCGCCGGCGTGGTGTTTCGCGGCTAGCTGGCGCCGCGGCGCGTTGCCGGCGTTCGCTGCTTGGCCAAACCGCGACCTGGCGCAAGGAAGAGCCCTGATCTCCCTGTCCGGTCGCGATCGGGAGCGAAATCCGTCGGCGGGCGGCCTCGGGTTTGCCCTGATCCGCCGCCGCCTCGCCCATGCGGGTTTCGCTCCTTCCTTCCTCGACCAGTTTTCCCCCACTCGAGTTTTCCCTCGCCCTCATCGCCGGATCGGCTACAACGAGACGTGCCTGTTGCAGAGGGGCCTGTTGCCGAGGGGAAAGAGGCCATGACCACGCCCAAAGCCCATCCGTCTCATCCGCGCCCGGCGTCGCGTGGCAACGATGCCGGCCCCGGCGGTGCCACGTCATTGCTCGGTCGCCGCTTCATTCCGCCCATCGGCAGTCTCGTCGCCATCGAGGCCGCCGTCCGCACCGGCAGTTTCACCCGCGCCGCCGAGGAACTGCACCTCACCCAGGCGGCAATCAGCCGCCAGATCCTGCAACTGGAGGCCCGGCTCGGCATCAAGCTGTTCGACCGGGTGAAAAACCGCGTCGTGCCGACCCCGGCCGGCCAGGCCTATGCCGACCGCATCCACGACATTCTCGGCCAGTTTGCCACCGCCACCGCCCAGGCCATCGCCTATCGCGACGGCGGCGGCACTCTCGATCTGGCGGTGCTGCCCACCCTCGGCGCCCGCTGGCTGATGCCGCGCATCGGTCGCTTCATCACCGCCCATCGCGAAATCGCCGTCAATTTCTCCACCCGCGTCCGCACCGTCGACCTGCGCCGCGAGCGGCTCGACGCCGCCATCGTCCGGGGCCATCCGCATCAGCCCGGCCTCGATGTCCACAAGCTGATGGCCGAGGAGCTTGTCGCCGTCGCCGCGCCGCCGCTCGTTGCCGCCATGGCCGACGGCGATCCCGCCCGCCTCGCCGAAATCGCGTTGCTGGTGCAGGAAACCCGCCCCGATGCCTGGAGCGAGTGGTTCGAGGTACAGGGCCTCGCCCCGCCGATCGAACGCCATACCGTGGTTTTCGAGCAATTCCTGCTGGTGATCCGCGCCGCCGTCGCCGGCCTCGGCGCGGCCATCGTCCCCCGCTTCCTCATCGAGGACGAATTGCGCTCGGGTGAGCTCGGCCTTGTCCCCGGGCGCCCGGTGTTCAACGACGACGGCTATTATTTCATCCACCCGAGCGAATACCGCGATCGCCCGCCGATCCGCGCCTTCCGCGACTGGCTGCTCACCATCGCCGCCGAACAGTCCGCCACCCGCTGACCGCATTGCGCGGAATTCAGCAGCCGGATTGGCAATGCCCGGTACTTCAAACCGTCCGGATCGGCTTTCGCAATGACGCGGAAGCCGCATCGATCCGGCGCGCGTCGGTATGTTAAAAATGCAACCAAAACGACAATTTCAAATTTATGGACGACGCTAGGTATATTCAGGGATTTACACCCTCCGGAAACATTTCCTATAAACCACAACCGGAAGAGACAAAGCCATCGTCTGCGCCCAGGCGTGGTTGCCTCCTCTCGTCCCAAATCGGTGGCCAAGCACCGCGACAGCCGACGCAGGCGGGCTGCGGCGGATCGTGGGGCCATGTGCCAAACCGTTGAAACATCGCTCGAATCGTTCCCGCATCCGCTCGTCGTCCACCGGAGGAATTCATGTCGACGCCGCGCCATGTCATTCCGCAACGTCTTGATGGTCCGGTTGTGCCGGCGATCCGGCTCATCGCCTTCCCCCATGCCGGCGGCAATGCCGGCGTCTATCGCGACTGGCGCCGGTACCTCGCCGACGATGTCGAACTGATTTCCTTCACCTTGCCCGGCCATGTCGGTGATGACGGCGCGGCGGCGATCACCGCCTGGCCGGATCTGGTCGATGCCGTCGTTGCCATGGTCGTCGACGTGGCCGACGGCCTGCCCTTCGCCTTCTTCGGCCATTCCTTCGGCGCGCTCCTCGCCTTCGAGGTGACCCGCGCCCTGCGTGATCGCGGCGCGCCGCTGCCGGCCTGCCTTCTCGCCTCCGCCCACCGCGCCCCCGACCTGCCAAGCCGCAACCGCGCCCCCGGGCGCCAGACCCACGCCTTGCCGGCCGATCGCTTCGCCGAGGTCATCCGCGCCTTCGGCTACCTGCCCGATGCCGCGCTGGCCGATTCTGCCTTGGTCGCGCTGATCGAATCGCCGTTGCGCGCCGATCTGCGCCTTGACGAACTGCATGACCACACGCCGGCACCGCCCCTGCCGGTCGATTGCGTCGTCTATAGCGGCGAGGCCGACCCCGGCGTCGGCATCGACGAATTGCAGGCCTGGCGCCGCCATTTCGGCCCGGACCGGGCATTCGATCTCGCCCTGTTCCCCGGCGGGCACTTCTACACGCTCGACCGGCAGGCCGATCTGTTCGCCGACATTTCCCGCCGGCTTGACGCCGTGCTGGCGCGCGGCGGCCCGTCGCTGCTGTTCGCGCCGCTGCCGGCGAACCTCGCCCCGACCGGCGCCGATGACTGGATCTGGCCGGACTTCCGCGGCGTCGTCCGCCGCCAGCCCGACTCGCTGGCGCTCGTCGACGGCGACCGTCGCTGGACCTATGCCGAGTTGGAGGCCGACACGGTCCTGCTCGCCCGCCGGCTCACAGCACTCGGCATCGGCAAGGCTGACGCCGTCGGCGTGCTGATGCCGCACTGCGCCGAACACCTGATCGCGCTGATGGCGATCCTCGCGGTCGGCGCCACCGCCTGCCTCTTCGAAAACAACTGGTCCGACCACCTGATCGAGGAATTCGCCGCCGCCGCCGGCGCCCGCGCCATCGTCACCCTGCCGGCGCAGGCGCCGCGCCTGCCGCCTGACCTGCGCCGGACCGGTGCCGTGCTGCTGCCGCCCGGCTGGGCCGAAACGCTGCGCGCCGACGCCGCAACCCTGCCGCCGCTCCCCGACGTTGAGATCTCCTCCGACGCCATCGCTTTCGTGTCGATGACCAGCGGCTCCACCGGCAAGCCCAAGGCGGTGCTGACCACCCATCGCGGTTCCAGCTACTGTTTCGCCGCCCGCTTCGCGCTCTTCCCCTATGGCGAGGCCGAGCGCGAGGGCCTCAACGTCTTCTTCGCCTGGGAATGCCTGCGCCCGCTGCTCGCCGGCCGCGCCGCCGTGATCATTCCCGACGACGTGATCTTCGACCCGCCACGCCTGGTGCGCCTCATCGAGGCGGCGGCGATCACCCGGCTGGTGACGACCACCTCGCTGCTGGAAAGCCTGCTCGATCACCCCGGGCTCGCCCCCACCCTGGTCGACCGCCTCGCGCACATGACCGCGTGGTTCCTGATGGGCGAGGTCGTCCCCGGCCGCGTCGTCGCGAGCGCCGCCCGGCTGTTTCCGCCCGGCCTGCGCCTCGTCAACGCCTACAGCACCTGGGAGAGCCTCGACATCGCCTATGCCGACCTGCTGCCGCCGCTCGCGTCGCCGGGCAACTCGCCCTTCGCCCCGGTCGGACACCTTCTGCCCGGATCGGCTGGCGTGCTGGTCGACGACGACGGCGCGCCGGTGGCGAAAGGCCGGCTTGGCGAGCTGCTGGTCGCCGGTCCCGGCATCGCGCCCGGCTATCTCAACGATCCGGCCCGCACCGCCGAGCGCTTCGTCGCCCTGCCCGAATGCCTGCGCGGTCGCGGCATTGCCGGCGAAACCGCCTATCGCACCGGCGATCTCGGCCGCATCCTGCCCGACGGCCGGCTTGAAATCGCCGGCCGCATCGACAGCACGGTGAAGCTGCGCGGCTTCAAGGTGTCGCTGCACGCGGTCGAGCGCGTGCTCGAGACGGCCGACGGCATCGTCCGGGCGGTGGTCGTGCCAAGAAAATCCGCCGCGACCGGCCAGCCCGAGGCGCTGATCGCCTATCTCCTCGGCACCGACGGCGCTCCGCCCGAGACCGCGCTCGCCCGCGCCCGCCAGGCGGCACGGCGCAAGCTGCCGGAATACGCCGTGCCGCGCCATTTCATCGGCCTCGCCAGCCTGCCGCTGCGCCAGGGCGAATCCCGCAAGCTCGACCTCGCCGCCCTGCCGCCTCCGCCCGACGACCGCGCCGCGCCGCGTGACCCCGTGCCGCTCGCCGGGCTCGAGGGCCGAATCGCCGGGCTCTGGCGCGAAATCCTCGGGCGCGCCGACATCGCCCCCGACGACAGCTTCTTCGCCCTTGGCGGCAATTCGCTTGAGGCCGCCCGCCTCGTCGGCCTCTTGTCCGAACGTCTCGGCGTCCATCTGCCGGTCGTCGATGTCTTCCAGTTCGCCACCCTCGCCGCCATGGCCGAGCGCTGCGGCGCCGGCACGACTGCCGCCGCGCCCCCCGTGCCGCGCCGCGACATCGGCCGCAATCCGAAACTGGCGATCATCGGCATGGCCGGCCGTTTTCCCGGCGCCGCCGATATCGACCGGTTCTGGGCCAATCTCGTCGCCGGCCATGACAGCCTGCGCCGCTTCAGCCGCGACGAGCTTGCTGCGCGCGGCGTCGCCGCCGAGGTGCTCGACCACCCCGATTGGGTCGCCGCCGGACAGGTGGTCGACGATGCCGACGCCTTCGATGCCCGCTTCTGGGGCATCGGCGCCCACGAGGCCGAAATCATCGATCCGCAGCATCGCCTGTTCATCGAGACAGCCTGGGCCGCGCTCGAACAGGCCGGCTATGCCCGCCGCGACAACCCCTGGCGCCACCGCACCGGCGTCTTCGCCGCCTGCGGCATTGACGGCTACCTCGTTCACCATCTCGACGGCGGCGGCTTGCGCCAGCCGCTCGATCCCGGCCGGCTGTTCCTGACCGAGATCGGCAACGAGAAGGACTATATCGCCACCCGCGTCGCCTACCTGATGGATCTCGGCGGCCCGGCGGTCACCGTAACCTCCGCCTGTTCCAGCGCCCTTGTCGCGGTGGCGCAGGCCGCCCAGGCGGTGATGTCGGGCCAGTGCGACATGGCGATCGCCGGCGGCTCGGCGATCAACTTCCCCAATTTCGGCTATTGCTACGAGGATGGGCTGGTCGGCAGCCGCGACGGTCGTGTTCGCCCCTTCGACGCCGAGGCCGGCGGCACCCTATTCGGCGACGGCGTCGGCGCCGTGGTGCTGAAGCGCCTCGACGATGCCCTTGCCGATGGCGATACCGTCTGGGCCGTCCTCTCCGGCTTCGGCCTCTCCAATGACGGCCGGCTCAAGGCCGGCTATGCCGCCCCGAATGCCGCCGCCCAGACCCGCGCCATCGTCGATGCCATGACCATGGCCGGCATCGCCGCCGAGCAGATTTCCTATGTCGAGTGCCACGCTACCGCCACCCATGTCGGCGACGCCATCGAGTTGAAGGGTCTGCGCGACGCCTTCCTCGCCACCCGCGCCGGCGATGCCTTCGCCCCCGGCTCCTGCGTCATCGGCAGCGTCAAGGGCAATATCGGCCATGCCAATTGCGCCGCCGGCATCACCGGACTGATCAAGACGGTTCTCGCCCTCCACCACCGCCGCCTGCCGGCGACGGTGAACTTCGTCGATCTCAACCCCAAGCTCGTCGACTTCGTCGACACCGACGGCACCCCCTTCACCATTGCCGCCGAGACGCGCCAATGGGCGGTCGTCGATCCGGCAACCCAATTGCCCCGCCGCGCCGGCGTGTCGAGCTTCGGCATCGGCGGCACCAATGCCCATGTCGTGCTGGAGGAAGCGCCGCCAGCGTTGCCCCCATCCGAAGCGACCATTCCTGACGCGTCCGGCGGCTTCGTTCGCGCCCGCCACATCCTGACGGTGTCCGCCCGCACCCCCGGCGCGCTCGCCGCCAATCTGCGAAACCTCGCCGCCCACCTGCGCCGCCTCGATGCCGCCGGGCTCGCCTGCGCCGTCCACACCCTGCACACCGCCCGCGAGGCCCATCCCCTGCGCCTCGCCTGCGTCGTCGATGCCGATCCGGTCGCCGCCGCTGGAGCCCTCGTCGCGGCGGCCGGCACGCTTCCGGCGCGGCCGAAGCCGGCGCGCGCCGCCACGGTGGCGTTCTGCTTCTCCGGTCAGGGCTCGCAACATGCCGGCATGGCCCGCGACCTTTACCGATCGGCCGAGTTCGCCGGCTTCCACCGCCACTTCGACGCCGCCGCCGCCGAGCTCGGCCGCCATCTCGGCCTCGATGTCGCCCGCCTCGTCCTTGAAGCCGACGATGCCGCGATGCGCCGGCCGCTCGTCACCCAATGCGGCCTGTTCCTGGTCGAATACGCCCTTGCCGCCACGCTGGTCGATCTCGACATTCGCCCGGTCGCGGTCGGCGGCCACTCGATCGGCGAATATGCCGCCGCCGTCATCGCCGACATGCTGACGCTGCCCGAGGCCGCCGCCCTCGTCGCCGCCCGCGCCGCCGCCACCGAGAACCTGACATTCGCCGATCCCGCCGACGGCACCCCGGGACAAGGCGGCATGCTCAGCGTCGCCGGCGATGAAGCGCCGCTGCGCCAGTGGCTCGCCGGCCGCGACGACCTCTGGCTGGCGGTGGAGAACGCGCCGGATCAATGCGTCGTCGCCGGTCTTGCCGTCGATCTCGACCGTGCCGAACCCGAACTGATCGCCGCCGGCCTGCGCTGCTTGCGGGTGCCGGTGTCGCATCCCTTCCACACCGACCTGATGGCGCCGGTCGCCGCCGCCATCGATGCCGTCTCGGCCACCATTCCGCCCCGGGCGCCACGGATCCCGATGACGTCGAACCTCACCGGCGGCTGGCGCGGCGAGGCCGACCGGTCGGTCGCCTATTGGGGCCGGCACATGCTGTCGACCGTCCGCTTCCGCGACAATGTCGCCACCCTGTTGCGCTGGCAGCCGGACGTCATCGTCGAGATCGGCCCCGGCGCCGTGCTCGCCGGCCTCGTCGCCAAGTGCCTCGCCGGCGCAACCGAGGACCTCACGACCCGGCCGCTACTGCTCACCGCCATGCGCCATGCGCGCGGCGTTCTCGACGATGCCGCCGTGCTGACGCAGCTGCTGGCGCGGCTCTGGCAGGCCGGCGTCGCCATCGACTGGCGTCGGTATCACCACGGCGAGGTCGCCGCCGCCGGCGTGCCGCTGACGCGGGCGCAGCTGCCAACCTATGCCTTCGAGCCCGATCGTTACTGGGTCGCGCCGCACCGCTCGATCCATGCCGCCCTGCCGGAACCGATCCCGCCGCTGCCCACCCCCGCGACCGCCTGCGCCGAAGCCGTGATCGAACCCGCGATCTCAGCCGTCGCGCCGACCTCCCCCTGGCTGGTCCGACTGGGCGCTCCCCGGACCACGGCGCGGCTGCGGCTCTATTGCTTCGCCTTCGCCGGTGGCGGTTCGCGCGCCTTCGACGACTGGTCGCGCACCTTCCCGCCGACGATCGATGTCGTCGCCGTCGAACTGCCCGGCCGCAACGCCCGCGCCGAGGGCCCGGTTCCCGCCGACGCGGCAGCCGATGCCCGCC
Source organism: Hyphomicrobiaceae bacterium (assembly GCA_016793065.1). Classification (GTDB taxonomy): domain Bacteria; phylum Pseudomonadota; class Alphaproteobacteria; order Rhizobiales; family Ancalomicrobiaceae; genus JAEULV01. The sequence continues at coordinate 6,900 of JAEULV010000006.1, read as the reverse complement.
AGTTGGCCGCCCTTTCTGACGTCATCCGGGCCGATGCCGGCGCCCTGCCGATCGCCTTCTGCGGTCTCAGCTTCGGCGCGGCGCTGGCAAGCGAGCTGCTCGCCGGCCCGCTCGCCGATCTCGACCGCGCCGGCCGGGTCGTCGGCTTCGCCATCGTCGGCCGCGCCCCGGTGCACGGTCCGGCGCCGGTCGACCATGCCGACCCCGAGAGCTTCCTGCTGGCACCGCCGGAAATCCGCGCCAATCCGTTCTGGCGCGAGGTGTTCTTGCCGGTGCTGCTCGCCGACCTCGCCTGGGATGCCCGCATCGCCGCCCGTCTCGGCGCCCGTTTCCGCGACGGCGGCGACCAGCCGCTGCTGCGCTGCCCGGTTCAGCTCCATTGCGGCCTCGACGACCCGAGCTTCGCCTGGATCGATGCCGGCAAATGGGCTGATTTCACCGCCGCCGGCATCGACGAGACGTTCTACTATCCCGGCGGCCACGATTTCATCGAGCGCGATCGTCGCCGGATCGGCGAACGCCTGGTTCGCCTCCTCGCCGCCACCGCCGCGCCGCCGCCGGCCGCCGCCGTGCCCGCTTCGCTGCACCGGGTCTGCTGGTCGCCGCTGGAAGTCCCGCGCCTCGTCCCGCTCGAAAGGGTGGCGGTGATCGATCCGTCCCGAGCCGGCCCGTCGCTGGCGGGCGAACTCGTGGCGGCCCTGTCCGCCCCCTCGGCCCGCGTCGTGCTCGACTGGCGCCGGTCGCCCGATCCGGATCCCGCGTCCGGTTGTCTCGCCCTGTTCGCCGCGTTCAAGGCGTTGAGCGAGGCCGGCGCCCAGGGCCACATCCTGCTGGTGCTGCCGGCGACGGCGGCGAGCGGCCCGCTTGCCGGCCTGTCGCGGGTGCTGCCGCTGGAGGAGCCGGGCTTGCGCCTGCAGCGCATCCTCGTCGATGCCGCGGATGTTTCCCTCGATCCGCTGGTTGCCGCCGCCGTCGCCTATCCCGATGAGACCGATCTCCATTGGCGCGCCGGCCAGCTACTGGCCGAACGGTTGCGGCCCTGCGCCGAGCCGACCTTGCCGCCCGGCGTGCTCGGAGCATCCGGCGGGCGATATCTGATCACCGGCGGCCACGGCGCGCTCGGCCGCGTGCTGATCGACTGGCTGATCGACCGGCAGGGCGTCGCCGCCGCCAATATCGCCATCGTCGCCCGTGCCGGGCGCCCCGCCCACCGCCCCGGTCTTGTCGAGATCGTCGCCGATCTCGCCGATCCCGCCGCGCTCGCGGCGGCATTGGCCCCCGCCGGCCGGTTCGACGGCGTCTTCCATCTCGCCGGCCAACTCGACGACGGCACCCTCGCCAACCTCGATGCAGCCCGCTTTGCCGCCGTGCTGGCGCCGAAGCTGGCGCTTGCAGCGCTCATGCCGTTCGCCCGCGACTGGGGCAGCCGCTGGATCGTTGCCTATTCCTCCACCAGCGCCCTGCTCGGCACGCCCGGTCAGGCCAACTACGCCGCCGCCAACGCCTATCTCGATCATCTCGCCCAATGGCCGCTCGACCGCCGCGACCCGCCGGTCGCGACAATCGACTGGGGCACCTGGGGCGAGGCCGGCATGGCGGCGCGCAATGCTAGGGCGCTGGCGCGCGCCCGCGCCGATGGCGAAACTCCGCTCGCCACCGCCGAGGCACTCGATGCGCTTGGCGGCGTCATCGCGACCGCCGTGGCCGGCGGCACCGCCGGCTGGCGCTTCGCCGCCTGTCGCGTCGATTGGGACCGCTCGCCCTGGCGCCAGTTGCCAAAGGTCTGCGGCCTGGCGCCGGCTTCGATGTCCGCCGCCCCCGCCGCGTCGCAACCGGCCGCCGCCGCGACCGCATCGCCCCGGCCGCCAGCGTCCCCCGCCGCTCCGGTTGTCGCCAGCGACGACGATGGCGCCGATCCGGTCCGCCGCTTCCTCGCCCGCCGCGTCCGTCACTGGGACGACGACGCCGAACTGTCCGCCCTTGGCTTCGATTCGCTCGACATCGCCGAGCTACGCGGCGGCTTTTCCAGGCAATTCGGCCTCAAGGCGCCGCTGTCGATCTTCGCCGCTCCCAACCAGACGCTTGGCCGGCTCGCTGCGCGCCTGTCGGAGCTTCTGTCTCAAGCCGCGCCCGCCGCGCCGGGGGAGTGACGAACATGAACAAGCTGGTGAACAACACGCGCCTCGCCGCGCTCTCCGATTGCCTCTATCCCTTTGGCGATCTCGACCCCGCCAACGGCTATCCGACCATCGCCGACTTCGAGATCGTCCATACCGAGGACGGTCGCGGCATGGGCGTGCGCGCTCGCCGGTCGTTCCGGCGCGGCGACCTCTTGTGCCGGGTCTCCGGCCTGGTCGTCGCCGAGCGCCGCCTCCACACCCTGCAGATCACCGCCACCTCGCACCTCTACGACCCGCATTTCTGCGGTCTCCTGCTGCATTCCTGCGATCCGAACGTCTTTCTCGACATGGACGACTTCGAACTGTGGGCGCTGAAGCACATCGCCGCCGGCGAGATGCTGCTGATGGACTACGCCGCCACCGAGGATGTGCTGATGCGCCAGTTCGCCTGCCGCTGCGGCGCGCCCAACTGCCGTGGCTGGATCACCGGCGCCAAGGAACGCGCCAATGCCGACGGCGTCGCCTATCTCGCCGATCGCGGCTGACGCTGCCTGCCCCGCCTGTCCTGCCAACCGTCCCTGCGGGAATCCGATCATGGATCACTTCGACATCGTCCAGCATTTCGCCCCCGAACGCGTGCCCGTCCGCGCCCGTCGCTACCTCGCCGGCTCCGATCACGACGACGTGCCGCTGTCGATCCCCATGGCCAACGACATGGTGCTGAAACTGCGCCCGCGCGGCGGCGCCGGCGATGCCGCCGGCGCCGCCGCGATCTGCCGGCCGGTGCTCGACGCCGAGCTTGAACGGCGCGGCGCCATCCTGTTCCGCGGCCTGCCGCTTGCCGACCGGACCGCCTTCGGCGAGTTCATCCGCCTGCTCGGTTACCCGCCCTTGAGTTATTCGGGCGGCATCGCGGTACGCAATCACGAGCCCGGCCATGCGCTCGTCGCCAGCAACGAGCCCGGCGCCATCACCATGGCGCCCCACAACGAAATGGCCTATCTGCCGGATTTCCCGCGCAAGGCGTTCTTCTATTGCGCCCGCGCCGCCGATGTCGGCGGCGAGGTGCCGATCAGCGATATCCGCGACAGCGTCAAGCTGATCGATCCGGCGATCCTGGAGAAATTCCGCGCCCTCGGCATTCGCTACCACCGCTATCTGCCGCGCGACAACCGCAAGGCCGAGATCGGCTGGGTCGAGACCTTTGGCACCGCCGATCGCGCCGCCATCGACCGGATCATGGCCGAAAAGGGCTACGACCACCAATGGCTCGACGATGACGGCCTTGCCTATAGCTACGTCAACCCGGCCTTCGTCACCCATCCCGCCACCGGCGAGGAGCTCTGGTTCAACCAGGTGACCGAGCTGCATTGCTCCTACTGGCGCGATCACCCGGACTTCCCCGCCGACCTGCCGGACGACCGCTACCCCGCGACCACCCGCTGGGGCGACGGCGGCGACATCGACCCGGAGCTGATCAGCCAGCTGCGTGCCGCGATCTGGCGTCCCGCCCGCGCGGTGAAGCTCAACCCCGGCGATGTGCTGGCGCTCGACAATCTCGTCATCCAGCACGGCCGCTTCGCCTTCGCCGGCCCGCGCCTGCACATGGTCGCCATCACCCGTTGACCTGCCCCGTCCCGCCGGCCGCCGCGCCGCCACCCACGGATTGCCCGATGCCCGAAACCGCCCCGATCAGCCCCGCCGCCACGCGCGACCTCAGGCACCTGCTGCATCCCTGGGCCGACCTCGCCCGGCTCGGGGCCGACGCGCCGCTGGTCATCGTCTCGGGGCAAGGCTGTCGCGTCACCGACGAACACGGCGTCAGCTATCTCGACGGCATCGGCGGCATGTGGTGCATGACGCTCGGCCATGGCCGCGCCGAACTGGCCGATGCCATGGCCGCCCAGGCCCGGCGGCTCGCCTTCTACACCCCGTTCGGCGCCATGGGCAACGAACCGGCGAGCGCCCTCGCCGAGCGGCTCGCCGCCCATGCGCCGGGCGACCTCACCCGCGTGCATTTCACCACCTGCGGCTCGACCGCGGTCGAATCGGCGCTGCGCCTCGCCCAGTACTATTTCCGCGCCACCGGCCGGCCGGAAAAGACCCACATCGTCTCGCGCGCCGATGCCTACCACGGCAGCACCTATCTGGCGGCGTCGGTATCCGGCAAGGCCTGGGACCGCACCAAGTTCCGCTACGAGGACGGCTTCGTCCATCTGCTGTCGGCCCCGAACCCCTATCGCCGCCCCGAGGGCGTCGACGCCGACGGCTTCCTCGACCACCTCGTCGCCGAATTCGAGGCGCTCGTCGCCCGCGTCGGCGCCGACCGGCTCGCCGCCTTCATCGCCGAGCCGGTGCTCGCCTCCGGCGGCGTCATCGTGCCGCCGCCCGGCTACCACCGCCGCATGCTCGAGGTCTGCCGCCGGCACGACATCCTCTATATCAGCGACGAGGTCGTCACCGGCTTCGGCCGTCTCGGCCATGTCTTCGCCTCCGAGTCGCGCTTCGGCATCGTCCCGGACATGATCGTTACCGCCAAGGGGCTGACATCGGGCTATGTCCCGCTCGGCGCCGTGCTGGTCTCGCAGCGCCTGCTCGACGCCGTCAGCGGCCCCCGCGCCGCCGAAAACAGCACCTTCACCAACGGCTTCACCTATTCCAACCACCCGGTCGCCTGCGCCGTGGCGCTGCGCAATCTCGACCTGCTGGAAGCCGAGGACATCTGCGCCCACGTCCGCGATGTCGGCCCGTATTTCCTCTCCCGCCTCGCCGAGCTGCGCCGCTTTCCCATCGTCGGCGAGGTGCGCGGCGATCATCTGATGGCCTGCGTCGAGTGCTCCGCCGGGTTCGTCGGCGACCTGCCGGCCCTGTCCGACATCCGCATCGCCCGCCGGGTCGACGACCACTGCCAGGCCATGGGCCTGCTGATCCGCCCCTACGAGAACATGTGCATCCTGTCGCCGCCGCTGACCATCACCCGCGCCGAGATCGACGAACTGGTCGACATCCTCGCCCGCGGCCTCGCCCTGACCCAGCGCGACCTCGAACAGGCTTCCCTCCGGATCGCGGAGGTCGCCTGATGTCGCCCACGCCCACGCCCACGTCTGATACCGCCGCCCGCGACCTGCCGCTGCTGCGCGCCTGCGAACGGCTGATCCTTGAGCTCGCCCTCGACATCGCCGATCGCGACGATATCGCCGCCTCCGTCCGCACCGAACTCAACGATCTCGGCTTCGATTCCGTCGCCTATCACGGTCTTGCCGGGATGATCGGCGAGGAATACCGCTTCGAACTGCCGCCGACGGTGTTCTTCGACGTCCACACGCCGGCGACCATCGCCCGCCATCTGGTCGGCCAATACCGCGCCCTGGTGCTCGACCGTCACCGCGCCGACCTCGACGCCGCCGACCTCGCCATCGTCACCGCGATCCCGGGCGAACCCACGGACGAACCCACGGCCGGCCCCGCGCCGGATGGCGCATCGCACCCGGCCACGACCACCGGCACGGACGAGCTCATCGCCATCGTCGGCATGGCCGCGATCCTGCCCGGCTCGCCCGATCTCGCGACGTTCTGGCAAAATCTCGCCGCCGGCCGCGACCTCATCGGCGAGGTTCCCGCCGATCGCTGGGACTGGCGTGGCGTCGAGCCCCTGACGCCGATCCGCTGGGGCGGCTTCATCGCCGATGTCGACCGCTTCGACGCGCCGTTCTTCGCCATTTCGCCGACCGAAGCGGCGCAGATGGACCCGCAGCAGCGCCTGTTCCTCGAAACCGCCTGGAAGGCGCTCGAGGATGCCGGCATTCGCCCCTCCAGCCTCGCCGCCGGCAAGGCCGGCGTCTTCGTCGGCGTCGGCGCCGTCGATTACTGGGAACTCTCCACCCGTCTCGACGGCCATGCCGCCACCGGCGGTTCCCACGCCGTGCTCGCCAACCGCCTGTCGTTTCTGCTCGATCTGCACGGCCCGAGCGAACCGGTCGACACCGCCTGTTCCAGTTCGCTGGTGGCGGTCCACCGCGCCGTCAGTTCGATCCGCGCCGGCGAGTGCGATCTCGCCATCGCCGGCGGCGTCAGCCTGATGCTGACGCCGAGCCTGCACATCGCCCTGTCGCGCGCCGGCATGCTGAGCCCGCTCGGCAAGTGCCGCACCTTCGGCGCCGGCGCCGATGGCTATGTTCGCGGCGAGGGTGTCGGCGCCATCGTGCTGAAGCCGCTGTCGCGCGCCCTCGCCGACGGCAACCCGATCCATGCCCTGATCCGCGCCACCGCCATCAACCATGGCGGCCGCGCCACCTCGCTGACGGCACCCAATGCCGCCGCCCAGGCCGATCTCGTCGTCGCCGCCTGGCGCCGCGCCGGCGTCGATCCCGCCTCGATGACCTGCATCGAGGCCCACGGCACCGGCACCGCCCTTGGCGATCCGATCGAGGTCGAGGCGCTGGCGCGGGCATTCGCGACCCTGCGGCGCGAAAGCGCCACGGTCGATGCGCCGATGCCCGACTGCGGCCTCGGTTCGGTCAAGACCAATATCGGCCACCTGGAGGCCGCCGCCGGCATTGCCGGCCTGCTGAAAGTGGTGCTCGCCATGCGCCACGCCACCTTGCCGGCCAGCCTGCATTGCGCCGAGCCCAATCCGTTGCTGGCGCTGGCCGGAACGCCTTTCCGGTTGATCGACCGCACCCAGCCCTGGCCGACGAGCTTCGACGCCGCCGGTCGGCCGCGGCCGCGTCGCGCCGGCGTCAGCTCCTTCGGCTTCGGCGGCGTCAATGCCCATGTCGTG